>NZ_JBDIVO010000094.1:0-14425 GCF_039794385.1 Methylocaldum sp.
CGATCCGGCACCGGCGAAAGGATATCTAGAAGACCTGCGCCGAATCGACTATTTTCGGACCCATCTCCGCGCGGCGCATGAAGCCATTCGGGAGGGCGCTAATTTGAAAGGCTATTTCGCCTGGTCTCTGCTCGACAATTTCGAATGGGCCTGCGGTTTTTCCAAGCGGTTCGGCTTAGTACATGTCGATTACCGCACTCAGAAGAGGACTCCCAAAGCCAGCGCATCGTTTTTCCGGCAGGTTATAGAGAGCAACGGGGCAGCGATCTGGGATTGAGCGCGACCGCTTGAAGACATGTCCACCATGAGTCCGGTTCAGTCGTGGCCGCCGACGCGAAGGTTGAACGCGCTCTACGACGCGAATAGGCATCGAAACGGCTCACCAACACTTTCGCATCGTAATTCGATCTAAAAACAACGTTGTTATCATTCGGTGCTTACAAGATAATCTTCAATTGCGCGCAACACACTATTCACCTGGTTGCTATAATGCGCGGCCATGCAAAACCCGAAGTACTACCCTCGGCTGAGGGTAACATTCAGTTTTGACACATAAGAAAAATTTCGAGGAGGAACTGCACATGCGAAAAATCAGCACCTTAGTTTTGAGTACGAGTCTACTCATAACCGTGGCGCCCTGCGCCCTCTCCGACGAGGACTCTCGTTATCCTGCGCACCACTTCAAACCCTCGGTGATTTATCAGGATCACCAATTGATCGCCCAAACAGACTCAAACTCTTCCGCCGATAGCCACTCCGATACCCACGCAGATCCCAAGTATCCGGGTTCCAGCTTCACTCCAACGGTCATTTATCAGAACCCTGAATTCGTCAAGAAGTAGGCTCGATAACATTCGAGTACTTTGGAATACACCGTTGGTCCCGATGCAAACCGTATTTGGATCGCTAATTTTCGGGAGAAACATATGTCCGATTTGTCGTCCCCTAGGTCGAAGTCAGGCGTCAGCCTGAAGACGATTTTCGAGCGTCTGAACGGAGAGGTTTTTTTGAATTATCCGCTGCTGACCAGCCTGTTCGTGACGGATTTTGCTTTGTTGAGCTTCGGACGAGAGCCCCTGCTGCTCCGATTCTTGCTGCTCGCAGGCTTGGTTTATCTGGCAATGTTCTTCAGCGCAAAATCGTTCGTATCCGGCTCCAGCGCTGAAAAACAGCCTTGACCGAAAGTTGGGGCTCCACCAGTTAGAGCAACAACCCTAACCTTACTTCAATAAGTTCTTCTTTCACTGAAGAGGAGAAGACGATGGGAAAAATCACCGATTGCTTGGTCGTCGCACTATCGTGCGGCGACAACAAGACCGCTTGTAACGGCTCGATGATGGAGCCGTACCACCGCTACGCCGAAATCATGTTCGCTGGTGCCAGTGCCGCTAACTCAGTCAACGGAGTGCGGACATGAATACCGTAAAGGAACCTGAGTCTGGAACCCGCATCATTGACTGGCAGAAATCGCTCGCCATCATATTGGATCATCCTATCCAAACCAGTCTCTTTATCGTTACGTTTGCCTTTCTTCTCCTAGTCGAGCCTCCCGTTCTGCTGTCGCTCTTGCTACTCTCGATACTGGTTTATTTTATTTTTGCATTTGGCGAACGCTTGTCTCGCGTCGCGGATCGGCCTGAGAGCAGTTTGGATTTAACCGAAAAGCACGTCCCAACTACCGGAGCGGCCGTTGCCGAAAACATTGCAGCAGCATCGGCAACCACAAAAGAAAAACCGAGAAGTCCGGCAAGACGGACTACACAAAGAGGGAGCGATTCGCAGAAGGCACAAGCGAAACCGCAGAGGAGCCGGCAAAGAGCCTCGAAAAATCCCCAATAGGATCGGGAGTCATTTGATGATTAGCGACACAGGCTGCGTGACGCTCGACGAAGGACTCGGGAACACCTGACGGGAACTCGTCCCCGTCAGGTTCATCATTTCGAGAACCGAACGGATACGGTGAGGCTCGGCTCTCATCTCCAGCGCGAATTGCGGAAAGCGAGGATGGCTTGGCGACGATTTTTCTCTAAAACGGAAACCGCGCTGCCCTCCTCTTCTTAACTCTTTAACTCTCGCCGACCACGTTGATCTTCTTCGGCTGTGTGGCGGCTTTCTTCGGTATGGAAATTTCCAGTACACCGTTTTTGCAGCGCGCCGTGATGCCTTCTGCATCGGCCGTATCCGGCAGCGAGAAGCGGCGATGAAAAGACCCATAAACCCGCTCGACGCGTTTCAGCCCTTCGCGGCGGACTGTAGCCTCGGTTTGCCGCTCGCCTTTCAGCGTCAGTATGCCGTTCTCCATCATGATATCGATGCTGTCCGAGCTTACGCCGGGAAGATCGGCCCAGAGGATATAGCGGTCCGGCTCCTCTTTGATGTCCACGGCGGGAGTCCATTCCGCGGTGGCCGCGGTGTCGGTACCGGGGCGGGCGCCTTCGAATGAACGCTCCAACTCTCTTTGGAGCTGATTCAAAAGACTCCAGGGCTCATATCGAGTCATCGTGATGATCTCCTTTGTTGGAAGAGTTTCTGCTCTAAACCCAATATGGAGGTGAGACCTGGTTTTTCAAGTACTCGCGAATCAGCCGACCCAGACCCTTGCATTTCGAAACAGACGCATCCACGGACCGTACTCGCCCCATGTCCTCGGATGCCAGGAATTCTGCACGGTACGGAAGCACCGTTCCGGATGCGGCATCATGATGGTGAAGCGACCGTCAAGGGTAGTCAAACCGGTAATCCCCAGCGGCGAGCCGTTCGGATTATGTGGAAATGCCTCGGTAATTTTTCCGTAAGTATCCGTGTAACAGAGCGAGACTACGCCGAGGCTGAGCGCCTTGCGCGCATCGTCGTGAAATTCGGCCCGCCCTTCGCCGTGCGAGACGACAACCGGGATGCGCGATCCTTCCATGCCGGCAAACAAGATGGACGGCGACCGCTGGACTTCCACCAATGCGACGCGCGCTTCGAATTGCTCCGACTCGTTGCGGACGAAGCGTGGCCAGTGCACGGCGCCGGGAATCAACCCAGCGAGATGTGACATCATCTGGCAGCCGTTGCAAACGCCCAGACCGAATGTATCCTGCCGTTCGAAGAACGCCTGGAATTCGTCGCGGCCACGGCTATTGAGCAATATCGATTTCGCCCAACCGCCCCCGGCGCCCAAGACGTCGCCATAAGAAAATCCACCGCAAGCGGCCAAACCGACGAAATCGTGAAGGCTCGCGTGTCCCGACAGGATATCGCTCATATGCACATCTACCGCCGTGAAGCCGGCGCGGTCGAACGCCGCCGCCATCTCCACATGGCCATTCACGCCCTGTTCCCGGAGTATCGCCACGCGCGGACGACCTTTAGCAATAAAAGGCGCAGCGACATCGCCGTCGGGATCGAAGCTCAGCTCGGCGCTAAGGCCGGGGTCGTTCTCGTCCACGATGGCTTCGAATTCCTGCCGTGCGCAGTCCGGATTATCGCGCAAGGCCTGCATGCGATAGCTGGTTTCCGCCCAAGTCCGCTGCAGTTCGGCGCGGGACTGCGACAGCAAGATCTCATCGCCCCGCCAGAACGCGATTTGCTTGTCGGTATTGGGCATGCCGATAACATGGCTGATCCCGTGGAGCCCCGACCGATCGAGCAGCTCCGTGACCGCGCTCAAGTCTGTCTCGCGAACCTGCACCACGGCCCCCAATTCTTCGCAAAACAGCGCAGCAACCGCGTCTTCGCCAAGAGCGGAAATGTCGATTTCGAGGCCGCAACGTGCCGCGAAAGCCATTTCGGAGAGCGTCGCGAACAACCCGCCGTCGGACCGGTCATGATAAGCCAGCAACCGGCCGTCCTCGTTCAAGGATTGGATTGCGGCGAAAAAGGATTTGAACAACGCCGGATCGTCGAGATCCGGGGATTCGCCCCCCATTTGTCCGTAGACTTGAGCCAGGGCGGAACCGCCCAATCGATTCCTGCCCTGGCCGAGATCGATCAGAATCAGGCGCGTCGGACCGCAGTCGAGCCGTAGCTCCGGCGTCAAGGTGCGGCGAACGTCAATGACCGGCGCGAATGCTGAAATGATCAGCGACAGCGGCGACGTCATGACGACATCGCGTTCGTTCTGCCGCCATACCGTTTTCATGGACAGCGAATCTTTCCCAACCGGAATGGCGATGCCCAAGGCGGGACACAGGTCCAGACCAACAGCTTTTACCGTATCGAACAGCTTGGCGTCTTCACCGGACGCGCCGGCTGCCGCCATCCAGTTGGCGGAAAGCTTCACCTGGCTTAAGGAGCCGATACTGGCGGCTGCGATATTGGTCAAAGCCTCTCCGACAGCCATGCGGCCGGATGCCGGGGCATCGATGACCGCCAAGGGCGTACGCTCCCCCATGGCCATCGCTTCGCCGGTATACGCCCGAAAACCCGAGACCGTCACCGCTACGTCCGCGACCGGTACCTGCCATGGTCCGACCATTTGATCGCGCGCCACCAAACCACCGACCGAACGATCCCCGATCGTGATCAAAAAACGCTTATCCGCTACGGCAGGAAAATTCAATACTCGCCGAGCCGCCTCGCGGATTGCTATGCCATCACGGCAAATGGGAGATTGCGCGCCACGATTTCTCGTGACATCGCGCCGCATCTTCGGCGGCTTGCCGAATAGCAGCGCCATGGGAATATCGATCGGGTGGGTACCGAATTGACTGTCGCTGAGGACCAGGCGCTCTTCTTCCGTCGCGTAGCCGATCACGGCATAGGGACAGCGCTCGCGCTCGCAGAAGGCCCGAAATCGGTCCACTGCCTCCGGTTTGAGCGCGAGCACGTATCGTTCCTGCGATTCGTTGCACCAAATCTGCATCGGTGACATGCCCGGCTCGTCGATGAGTATGTTCCGCAGTTCGAAACGCCCGCCCCGACCCGAGTCGTGAATGACCTCGGGCACTGCATTCGACAACCCGCCGGCGCCGACATCGTGGATGGACAAGATTGGGTTGTCCTCGCCCAACGCGGTGCAGCGGTTGATCACTTCCTGGCAGCGCCGCTGCATCTCGGGGTTTTCCCGCTGGACGGACGCGAAGTCCAAATCCTCGGCGCTCTCCCCCGATGCCACGGAAGATGCGGCTCCACCGCCAAGACCGATGAGCATGGCGGGGCCGCCGAGTACCACGATGGGCGCGCCGGGCGGGATCGTTTCCTTGGCGAGATGCTGCGGCCGGATATTTCCCATTCCGCCGGCGATCATGATCGGCTTGTGATAGCCATGCAGCCCTGAACCGTCCGGAGCCGGCTGTTCGAATGCGCGGAAATAGCCGCACAAGTTAGGGCGGCCGAATTCATTGTTGAACGCCGCCCCGCCGATCGGTCCTTGCAGCATGATTTCGAGGGCGGAGGCGATCCGGTCCGGCTTGCCGTGATCCCGTTCCCACGGCTGCTCGAATCCCGGGATGCGAAGGTGGGATACGGAAAAGCCGGTGAGTCCGGCTTTGGTTTGCGACCCCCGTCCGGTAGCCGCTTCATCGCGAATTTCACCTCCGGAACCGGTCGCGGCACCGGGATGAGGAGAAACGGCGGTCGGATGATTATGGGTCTCCACCTTCATCAGAATATGTACCGGTTCCTCTCGATAACTGTATTCCAGCGTTTCCGTGTCGCGCAGAAACACGTTCGCGGTGCTGCCCCGAACGACGGCGGCATTATCCCGGTATGCGGATAGAACTCCTTCCGGAGACTGCTCGGTCGTGTTTCTGATCATGCCGAACAGGGTTTCGCTTCGAGTCTCGCCGTCGATGCGCCAGTTGGCGTTGAAAATTTTGTGCCGGCAATGTTCGGAGTTGGCCTGGGCAAACATCATCAGTTCGACGTCGGACGGATTCCGTCGAAGCGCCGTGAAGCTTTCGACCAAATAATCCAATTCATCCTCGGACAAAGCCAACCCAAGCCTGCGGTTTGCCTTGATCAGCGCCCATTTCCCCTCTTCGAGCAAAGGAATGTATTCCATCGGCGCCGGAGCATGGTGTTGGAACAGCAGTTCCTCCTGTCCCCGCGTGAGCACCGTTTGGGTCATCCGGTCATGGATCAAAGCCTTTATGGCATCTCGATTGGAGAGCTTAATTTCGTTGGCGCTGCGGATGCGGTATTCGATTCCCCTTTCCACACGCAGAACGGCGGCCAGATTGCTACGCCGCACGATATCGGTCGCCTTGCTGGACCAAGGGGAGATCGTGCCGATTCGCGGCACCACCAAAAAATAGTCGCCCGCGGCGCTGCGTGAATCGTGCGCCGGCCCGTAAGCCAATACGCTTTCCAGGGTACGTTTCTCCAACCCATTCAACGCGCGCTTGATCTCGGCAAAATGCACGTAAGCGGCCGAGACTTCGATAATGGACGGCTCGACGCTCTGAAGATCGGTCAACAGCTTTTGCAAGCGAAATGCTGAGAGGGCGGGAGGGCCGGGAAACTTGGCAAACATGGTCTGACTTTCAACTATGGTCAGCGATAATACTTATCGCTTGTTGGAAACAACGCGGAAAAGTTATTCCTTTTCCGGTTCCTGGGGTTCTCCGAGCGACTGCAGGGTTTGGTGCAACCGCTTGAGCAGCTCGAATCCCGGCCCTTCGCTCTGAGGCTTGCCTTCTTGGTCGAGAACATAGATCACGACTACGTCCCGCCTGTCCTCCAACTTGACGCGATATTCCTTCGCGGGCGTTTCGGAACCCGTGAAGAAGGAACCGATGTCGCCCAGGAACCCGCGGTCTTCGTAAGGCTTATCGTCACCGCTGAAATAGACATAATAGACTCCGTCCGACCGGTTTTGATCGCTGACTTCCAGCCTGAGCCGGCCAAGCGCCTTGCCCACATCGTTCCAGGCCTCGGCATAGGGCGCTTCGAGCTCGATCAGCGGAATGTCTTCGGAATTTTGCGCTAACGTGGCCTGTGATCCACTCGGCTGATCGTCGGCCTTGGTTTGTGTCTCCGCGGCCGGACTGTACCGATCCGAGCGATCCCTGTTTTCACCCGCCGCGGGTCGCTCGTCGCCCCCTTCGATGGTCGATGCCTGCAAATCCGGCGGGATTTCCAAGGCGGGAATCTCTGAGCTGTACTTATATTGTTTCTGCTTATCGGGAAACAGCCCGGCAACGAAACTGCAACCGCTCAAGACGAAAACGCTTGAGGCCAAAATAACCGCTCTGGGAACGAATCGATTCATGTTGCATTAAACGTTAGATCACACCGGCTTGGCGCATCGCGCTGCGCACCGGCTCACGGCAGCTTTCCGACAGCCAAGTCAGCGGCAGGCGAATGCCTGCGTCGATAAGTCCCAGTTCGTGCACCGCCCATTTGGCCGGGATGGGATTCGATTCGATGAACAAATCGCGATGGAGAGCGGCCAGCTTGGCATCGATGGCGCGGGCGGTCTCCGCATCGCCGGCGATCGCCGCGGCGCACATCTCGTGCATCAGCTTGGGCGCCACGTTGGCCGTTACCGAAATCACCCCTTTTCCTCCGAGGAGACAGAACTCGCACGCGGTTGCATCATCGCCCGAATAAAGGAGGAAATCCGGACCGCACAAGCGCATAATCTCTCTCTCCCGATCCAAATTGCCAGTGGCCTCTTTGATGCCGACAATATTGGGAATTTGGGCAAGACGCGCGACCGTTGCAGGCAGCATGTCGCACGCGGTTCGGCCGGGAACGTTATAAAGAATCTGAGGGATGTCCACCGCCTCGGCAACGGCTTTATAGTGAAGATAAAGTCCTTCCTGCGTGGGCTTATTGTAATAAGGCGTCACCAACAGACAGGCATCCGCCCCCGCGTCCTTGGCTCGCGCCGTCAGGTTGATCGCTTCGGTGGTGGAATTGGCGCCGGTGCCGGCAATTACGGGAATCCTGCCGCCGACCCGGTCCACTACAAATTGAATAACGCGGCAGTGCTCCGCCTCATCGAGAGTCGCCGATTCTCCGGTGGTTCCCACGGCAACGATGGCATCGGTTCCCTGTTCGATATGAAATTCGATCAAACGGCTCAAACTTTCGTCGTCCAGTGTGCCGTCCCGTTTCATCGGGGTCACCAACGCGACGATGCTACCTTGAATCATGCAACTTAACTCGGTTCAATAAAAAGAACATGTTACCGTGCGCCGCCGGCATCTGACAACCGCGTAAGCCGTGTAACCGCGGGAAACCCGGCGGGAATCGAAGCTCCGCCGGCTGCGGCACCAACTGGATGAAAGTGATACACTTTTCGCATTTTTTCATGAAGAGAAACAACACGTCTATGCAGCTCGTCATCACCGTCCTTGGCGAAGATCGCCCGGATCTGATCGTGGAAATCACCCGCGCCATCAAGGACTGCAAATGCACGATTCTCGAAAGCCGCATGACCGAGCTGGGGCATGAATTCGCCGGCCATTTATTGGTCGAAGGCAATTGGAATCATATCGTGCGGCTGGAAAGCGCATTCGAAAATCTGGCCAACCGCTTTGCGATGAAGATCAACACGCTGCGCGGACGTGAGCCGGAAGATAGAGAAGACAATACCCTGCCCTATGCGATCGACATCTTCGCCACCGATCAAATCAACAGCATTCACGAGCTCAGCGTGTTTCTTGCCAGCCGCAACATCAAAATTCTGGATCTCAGCACCAGCCGCTATCCGGCTCCCTTCAGCGGTACCCCATTGTTTCTCGCGCATATGGTCGTCAAAATCCCGACCGGAATGCGCATCGTCTCGCTGCGCGACGAATTCCTGGACTTCTGCGATCAGCAGAACCTGGATGCCATACTCGAACCCGTAAAACGCTAAAATCGGAATCATCATGACCACAACCTCTCCGGGCCATGCCGCGCCGAATTTTTCGGCTCCGGGCACTTCGGGCAAGACCATCACGCTTCAGGATTATCGAGATAAGTACGTCGTCCTTTACTTCTATCCCAAAGACAACACGCCCGGCTGTACGCAGGAAGGACAAGATTTTCGCGATCTGTACGCCGAATTTCAGGATTTGAATGCCGAGATTCTGGGCATCTCGCGCGACACAGTAAAGTCCCACGAAAACTTCAAATGCAAGTTCGAATTTCCGTTCGAACTGATTTCCGACCAGGACGAAACGATCTGTAAGCTGTATGACGTCATCAAGATGAAAAACATGTACGGCAAGCAGGTCCGAGGCATCGAGCGCAGCACCTTTCTCGTCGACCCGGCCGGCGCGATTGCCGCCGAATGGCGGAAAGTCAGCGTCAAAGGCCATGCAACAGAGGTTCTGGGAAAAATCCGGGAATTGATCGGCCGCTAACGCGCCCTTTCAGTCCGCGATCCCCGTATTCCAACCGCAATACAATATGACCCAAGATCAAACCCCAGAGCGCAAGCTTTTCATACTCGATACCAACGTGCTGATGCACGATCCGGCCTCGCTGTTCCGCTTTCAGGAGCACGACATATACATCCCCATGATCGTGCTGGAAGAATTGGACCATTCGAAAAAGGGCCTGTCGGACGTCGCCCGCAATGCCCGTCAGGCCAGCCGCTTTCTGGACGAATTGATCCAACACGCCGATATCCATGCGATCAGCAACGGTATTCCTCTAAATCAACTGCAATACGCGTCCCGAATCGACGAAAAATGCAGCGGACGCTTGTTTTTTCAGGTTCGGCGCATGGACTCGGTGCTTCCGGAAAGCCTGCCCGGCGATTTGCCGGACAATTCCATACTCGCCACCATGCTGGCCTTGTCGGAAGAACAACCGGAAACCCAGGTGGTGCTGGTGTCGAAAGACATCAATATGCGGATCAAGGCCTCGGTGCTCGGAATACGGGCCGAGGACTACCACAGCGATCAGGTACTGGACGACATCAATCTGCTATACAGCGGAGCGTTCGAGCTCCCGCTCGATTTCTGGGAAACCCACGGCAGCAAGATGGACTCCTGGCAGGACCAACAGGGCCGTACCTTTTACCGCGTCTCCGGTCCATCGTTGAAAGACTGGTATCCCAATCAGTTTCTTTACCTTCCCGACGAATCGAATTTCGAAGCCATCGTCCGCAGCAAGGAGAGCGGCAGTGCCATCATCGAACTGGCCCGCGACTACCGAACCCCGCAGCACGCGGTGTGGGGCATTCAGGCGCGCAACCGGGAGCAGAATTTTGCCTTCAATGTGCTGCTTGATCCGGAGATCGACTTCGTCACCCTGCTGGGCACCGCCGGAACCGGCAAGACATTGCTGACTCTGGCGGCTGGTCTTGCCATGACGCTCGAGCAGAAAATCTACCGAGAAATCGTGATGACACGGGAAACGATCCCTTTGGGCGAAGACATCGGATTTCTGCCCGGCACCGAGGAGGAAAAGATGACGCCCTGGATGGGTGCGCTGCTCGATAATCTGGAGTTGTTGAGCAGCCATGAAAACGGCTCCACTTGGGAGCGGCAGGCCACCAACACCTTGCTGTTGAACCGCGTCAAGATGCGTTCTCTCAACTTCATGCGCGGACGCACTTTCCTGAATCGCTTCATCATTCTCGACGAGGCGCAAAACCTGACGTCGAAGCAGATGAAGACGCTGATTACCCGGGCCGGTCCCGGCAGCAAGATCGTCTGTCTCGGCAACATCGCCCAGATCGATACCCCTTACCTGACCGGCACGACGTCGGGGCTTACCTACGTGGTCGATCGGTTCAAGGACTGGCCCCATGCGGCCCACATCACCTTGAAGCGGGGCGAGCGCTCCCGCCTGGCGGATTTTGCCGCGGATACTCTATAAGACAGGACTTACGCATTTTGCCCCTTCTCCCTCCGGGAGAAGGTTGGGATGAGGGGATCTAGAAGAGAGAATTCCTTATTTTTTAATCCCCTCACCCTAACCCTCTCCCTGAGGGAGAGGGTACCAAAAGCCGTTTTGCGTAAGTCCTATAAGAGATAGATAGGGCCGGCGACAACTCGCTACGACGCATGAGAATCCGGCGGACCAGGCAAGGTCTAATAAAAGGACATTACGGATAGAGTAAAGATCCTTGGACGAAAAAAACCCAGCCGGACGGGAATCTGAAACCTGGTATCGCATCCGGCTGACACGCGACGAATACGAAGGCGGAGAAGTAGCCGTCATCCGGGGCACGTTCCGGCGCATCTACATTGCCCGGAACGGGCCAAAGGGAATGGCCATGTATGGAACCGAGTCCGATGATGAAACGGCTTACTTCGTCTATTTCACGCCCGAGTCTCTGCCCCATGTTCGCGTCTTGATAAAAGCCTATTCTGCGGAACCCCACGCACCGCCGCCCCTCCGCCGACTTTCCCTGATCTTTGGCGAAGAACCGAATCGAACCTGACGCGCCGATGCGCGTTGTTGCCGATAAGTCTATGTTTTAGTGTTGGAATCGCCGACCCGCGATGGGGCCGGTTTGAGCACCGGCGCTTCAGACACTGCTCAAACACCGCTGACTCGACTTGACGGTCAGCCCTCGAATGCGGTCTATTTCCCAGGCTAAATCCATCAAACCGCCTTCTGCTTGAAGGCTCGCCCGGACTTCTTGGCATTTAGCGGAGCCGTCCGAGCGAAGCATCACGCTCATCGACTCGAAGCGAAACATGAATGCGTTTCTGCCTCGGCTGCAGGGCGGGCAGCGTTGACATCTGAGATAACGAGAATGACGACACAATATGACGAAAAAGAGATGAGCTCCGTCGTGCGAGCTCTGATTTGGGATGGGATTTGTTTACTCGGGGACACGGCCACCCCGGATTCAATCGCGGACTATGTGATAAAGCGGTTCGATCCGGACGGCAAGCTGTCTCCGCTCATGGCGCATGCGGCTTGGAGCGGGGCACGACAACTGGCGGTCGAAGAAATGGCCTGGCATGAATCGGGGCTTGAAACCGCCGGAACTCGAAATGGTTTGAGCGCGGCGACTGCCCGACTGCTGATCGAAAATGCGGTACTGCAAGCAAAAACCGAAGCGCAAACGGCCGTAGGCCGTTTGTCAAAAGACGCCAGCTCCGGAATGTGAATATTTCACAGACGCGCGAGTTGTTTGCGCCTCTAATCTCACTAGGATATCGAGGGTCAGGGATGGCCCACGGATGCGAGCATCGGCACCGGGAAGCTTCTGCGAGGAAAGCACCGTAAGCATAGGCCGATCCACTAATCAGGCGGAGTAGGCTGTGCCTCATTGCGATATCTTTATCTGCTACGACCACGTCTCCGCAGCCACTCCGGCATTGGCCCTTTATCGGTACCTGCGCCGCTATTTTCATCCGGAACGAATCGTCGTCGAACACTGGGACGCTCGCCCGGAAAGCTCTCGTATCGAGCAGCTAAAGGATTATATCCGTCAATCCCGGGTGATTCTGTTCTTGATCACTGGTGACGGGAGCAACAAAGCCAAAGCCGCCTCTTCCTCAGACACCGACATTCCCTATTCCGACCTCCTTCTGCACGAGCTATCGCTGAACAGCGGCAAAACGCTTATTCCCATCCTGTATGGCGGCACACCTACATCACGTGAATTCGCCATATATAATCCGTTCCATTGGACGGGAACGGAAAACGAATCGCAGCTCGTCGAGCTGGCACGCCTGATCACCACGGCGACGGGAATAGCGGCATCGCAACAGAATAGCGATGCTTCGCCCCCACCTTCCCCGGGTGAACACGATTCGGCTGCGCGCACAACCGAGCCGATCGCGAAGGCCGTCCGTGCCAGCATCCCGCCACTCTTATTCGGTACATTCCAGGGAAACCGTATCGGCGAACCCAGTGTACAAACGTTCCTAAACAGGGCTCCGAAGTCCGACGATCTCAAGAACGTAATGACACTACAGCGAGAGGCCGAATCGCTCTGGCTCGCAGGCGACTTTATCAAAGCTCGAATATTGCAGGAAATGGCGCTCGACGCATGCTGCCGGACGCTGGGAAAAGAACATCCGGACACCTTAACCGCCCTGTGCAACCTGGCGGAGATGTTCTGGGCGCTAGGCAATCTCGACGAGGCGAAAGTGCTGCATCAGCAGGTATTGGACGTCCGCCGGTACGTGTTGGGCGATCGGCACCCCGACACGACGGCCGCGGCCTGGAATCTCTTTCTGACCTTGACCCAGAGTTCCGATCACGCGGCAGCCGGACATGTCATTCAACAATATTTGAGCTGGCTCCAGGATAGCGCCCCGGAACTGCTATCTCCGGAACAACAGCGCATTCGCGACATGATCCGCCAGTTTTTCGCCTGAGATGACCACCTTACGCGCACGAACCTCGCACGGTCTTCCCATAACCCGATCCGCCCGTCGCGAAATCGGTCAGTCTCCGGACACGATCAGCGTGTATCGATAAAAAATAGGCGCGACATAGCTCTCGTACCGCCAGTCGACAGTCCTGATATTGGTTATGCCGCCAGCGGCCGCCGCCGCTTGAACACTGCAATCCCCCCAACCCGCGATGAACAGCACCGCCTTACAGCTCGCCGTGCCCTGCTTCAGACCCGGTCCCCTAGCGCCTTCCGAGCCGGCGGCGACTTGAACGGGGAGAATCATATCGGTGGAGATGGCGCCTGCCGGCAACCAGGTCATGTTGGGGCCGGATACGCATCCGGCCAAAAAAAGCATGGCGATAGACGAGAACCCGATTCTTACAACATTCCGTGTTGACTTCATAATTCCCTCCGTCATTAGAGTTTGAGGCGTCCCAGGAAGCTTACCTTATCAATCGAGGCAACAACTCCCAATGCCGTGAGGCCTCAATCACTGCCGAAGCCTTGGCAGCTTCGACGTCGATTACAACAGGGCCTGCGCACCGGAGTGATCGGATTGAGGTCTCAATGCAATTTTCGATCTTGCGCAAGGGAGAATGTTCCGCGCTTAGGCTTGGTTCATGGGAAACCGGTGCCTTCGAGCCCATGCTCCCGCCCTGCGGCATACGAAGATTTACCAATTTCCGGTCTCTTCGGCGTTGCGTTGGATGACCGACTTTGCAGCACGACCCGACGCTCTCCGGCTCCGTCGCGGATCCGCGAGATCGAGACAATCCGCGGTTTCCGCGGCAGAACTCCATGGTCGGACGTTTTCAGATGTTTAAGAAACGATCCACCGGCAAAGCCGGTGGCTTTCGACGGCTGGCCCCTCAAAGGGGCCTGACCGCCATCGGGCAAAAGCCATGTCGTCACCCCGACAGGGAAGGGGCCGACTAAAGGCCCGTTTGCGATTGGAGTGCCGGGGTCCAGTGACCACGGATGGTTTCGACCGTTCACAATCCCTGTGAACTGGATTCATGCCGGGCGATCCTGCCCGGCACCCTTCGGGCGCGATGCGTGCAAACCGGCCTCGCCACGCTACGCCGTCCCGCTTCGCTCGCGAGTCCTGGGCAGTCCTTCCCTGGCCTGCCCGCTCGCCGCATTGCGCCTCGCCCTGCCGATTTGTCCGGCACAAATTTGCCAGGAGCAAAT
>NZ_JBDIVO010000095.1:0-14410 GCF_039794385.1 Methylocaldum sp.
CAGTTTCTGCGGCTGCAGAATCTGCACGAGCACCCGCATGCGGCGGGATTTCCGCCGGGCCACCCGCCCATGCGCAATCTTCTCGCCGTCTCGATTTCCCACAACGGAGAGACGTATGGGCGCCTCTATCTCTGCGATAAGACCGACGGCGGGTTCTTCGACGGGGACGACGAACTTCTCGTCGCCACCTTTGCAGATACTTTAGCCTTGGCAATCCGGAATATCTGGAACAAAGAAGGACGCCGGCGCGCCGAAGAACAGCTTCGAATCGCCGCCAGCGTGTTCGAAACCAGTTCGGAAGGCATCCTCATCACCGACGCCAAAGCCAATATCGTGATGGTGAATCGTGCGCTGACCACCATCACCGGCTACTCGAAAGACGAGGTGATAGGACGCAAACCTTCGATGTTCAGTTCCGGACGGCACGACCGGCAATTCTATCGCCAAATGTGGCTCAGCCTGGATGAATCCGGCCAATGGCAGGGCGAAATCTGGAATAAACGGAAGAGCGGCGAGATCTACCCGGAATGGCTGAGCATCACTGCATTGAAGGACGACGGACATCAAGTCATTCGCTACATAGGTGTATTCGCCGATCTAAGCTCCCGAAAATTTACGAATTCTCTCGTCGATCAGCTGATCAATCACGACCATCTGACCGAACTTCCTAACCGACTGATGTTCCGCAATCACCTGAAAAAAGCCATCCTCAGGGCGCATGGCGAACGCAAGCAGGCGGCGTTGCTGTACCTCGACATCGACCGCTTCAAGACCATCAACGATACTTTCGGCCACCAGATCGGCGACCGCCTGCTGCAACAGGTTGCCGAGCGGCTGACAAAGTGCTTGCGTGAAAATGGACGCACCCGCCGAGGCGACATCGTTGCAAGGCTGGGCGGCGATGAATTTGCACTTATTGTCAACGACCTAGGTGGCCCAGACGATGCGAACAAAATCGCCCAGCGGGTGTTGGAGGCATTTACGGAACCTTTTCTGTTTGGCGATCGTACACGCCGCATTACCGTGACCATCGGCATCGCTTTGAGCCCCCGCGATGCCGAAAACGTCGACGACTTGATCCGCCACGCCGATTTGGCGATGTACGATGCCAAGCACCAAGGCCGGAACACCTATCAGTTCTATTCCGGCAAAATCCACGAGAAAAACAGCACGCGGCTGGATTTGGAAAACGACTTATACAACGCCCTGGAGCGAAGAGAATTCTCGCTTCATTATCAACCTCAGGTTGACCTACGAAACGGCCGCATCGTCAGCATGGAGGCGCTCATCCGCTGGAATCACCCGGACCGCGGCATGATTCCTCCAGACCAGTTCGTGCCGCTTTTGGAAGACACCGGCCTGATTAATCCGGTCGGAGATTGGGTACTCGAGCAGGCCTGTCGGGACTGTCTTCAGTTCGGGAAAATCCTGGGAACCGATCTCAGCGTCTCGGTGAACCTATCCGGCCATCAATTCCGGAATAACCTCACCAAGATCATCGGGTACATTCTGTCACGCGTCGGTCTTTCGCCGTCACGGCTCAAACTGGAGCTGACCGAAAGCCTCGCGATGCAGCAGGTGCAAGAGACCATCGCCGTGTTGGATCAGCTGGCCGACATGGGGATCGACGTGCTGATCGACGACTTCGGCACCGGTTATTCCTCGCTAAGCTACCTGAGGCAATTCAAAATTTCCGCCCTTAAGATCGACAAATCCTTCATCGCCGGCGCGTGTTTGGAGAACGATGACGGAAAAATCATTCGAGCGATCATCGGTTTGGCCCACAATCTCAACCTGCAGGTCGTTGCCGAGGGAGTAGAATCGCCCGAACAACTCGAATTTCTCCGCAGCCACCATTGCCATTTTGGCCAGGGCTATTTGTTCGGCCGCCCGCTGCCGCTTTCAGAGATCGCCCAGTTGGCAGGGCGCCGCATGGATCTCGGTGGCCCGTTGAACTGACAAGAATTTTGGACCAATTCCTAATCGCTCCCGGAACTGCCTGCCGTCAGCCTTGAATCCGATACCACGCCAGGCCGATCCATTCATGAAATGCGAAGGCGCTGTTGGTTATGGCCCGATAGCTGGGTACAAAATCGATCGGCCTGAGGCGGTCCGTCGGCACATATCCCGTTCCGGCAGGGACCACTTCCAAGCCTTCCCGCTCGAACTCCGGAACCGCTCGCGGCAGATGCCAGGAATGGCTGACGAGATAAATCCGGCGTATGCCTGCTTGCCTGAGAATCGGCGCGGAGAATCGGCCATTCTCTCTCGTATTTAGGGACCTGCTTTCGACCCAGCGGACCGGGACGCCGAACTCGTTCTCCAAAATCGAGCGCATGATAGGACCTTCCGCCGCGTAGCCTTCGGGCGCGCCGCCGGTGACCAAGATCGGTTTTCCGGTCTTGCGGCACAAGGACGCTCCGTATCGAATCCTTTCCAGAGTGCGATCATTGACGGTTGCATCGCCGCCATACTCCGGTGCATTCGACCGAATGCCCCCGCCGAGAATCACGATGGCTTCCGCATCGCGGTCGACGGCAGGCAGAGGCGGAACCTGGAGCGTAGCCAACAGACAGTTGGACACGTAAGGTATCGACAGCAGCCCCAATCCGAAAAGGCCGACGGCGATCAAACCGCGGCCCAGCCGAGGCCGCATCTTGAGCTGCCAGAAACCGATTGCTCCGATAACGAGCATGTTGAGCGGAGGCAACAGCAACGCAGCGAAAAGATTGGTAATAGACCAGTTCCAGTTCATGATATGACTATATTTATGAAAAGAGACAGCAGAACGTATTAGCGGACATCGGGGACGGGATAGCCGCTAGAATCAGAAGAAAAGCACGAAAATTCCAGGCTGCGTTTTTCCGCTTCCTCTCGTCCGGCTCGTAATATTTTTCAACTGCTCTTCTATCATTGAGAGCTCAGATCCAATCCACTTATTGTTGTCGAGACCATTTCATGCAATCGATCAAGGCTCGAGTCTTTAAGCCTTTTGTATTTCTTAAAGTTCAAATGGCTTATGTTTTTGTGGCCGTCCTGCTAACGTCTCCTGTTTCCCGGGCCGAAACCCAGAGTGCCTCCGCTTTTTATGAAGACGCCTTGGTTTATTACAACAAGGAGGATTACAACACTGCGGTGATTCAACTGAAGAATGCTCTACAGTTATCACCTGGACTACCTTCGGCTCATCTGCTTCTGGGACTCTCTTATCTCAAACTAGGAAACGGAGAACTAGCGGCCGAGGAACTGCTTAACGCCAATCGCCTGGGCGCGGATCGCTCCTTGACCGTAGTGCCACTCGCCCAGGCCCTACTAACGCAGATGAAGTACCACGATCTGCTCGCGACGGTGTCGGCCGAAGGTTTTCCACCGGAGCTTCGGTCCGAGATTCTCGCTCTACGCGGACAAGCTTATACGGAGGTGCGGGATTTCGAAGCAGCGGCGGCGAGTTTCCGGGAGGCAGGGAAACTCGATCCGAAAGCCGTTTCGCCATTGGTTGGGCAGGGAACCCTGCTCTTGCGGCGAGGCATGGTGGACGACGCCGAAAAGATCGCAGCAGAAGCCGTATCCCGCGATGCGACCAATGCCGATGGCTGGAATCTCAAGGCGTCGATCAGTCACGCCAAGGGGCAACATGAACAAGCCATAGAAGAATATGGCCGCGTGATCGACCTAGAACCGAAGCATTACGAGGCCCGACTCGCCCGCGCCGGCCTGCTGTTCGAGCTGGGCAAGAACGATCATACTTCGGAAGACCTGAATTTTCTGCGAAAGACGCAACCCTTCGAGCCTAGGGCCAACTACCTTTACGCGCTGTTAATGGCGCGTAAAGGTGCGCCCGAAGCTGCGAAAACCGCGTTGAACGAAACTGTAACCGTTATCGATGGACTCGATACGCAAGTCGTAAGGGGAAAACCTACTTTATTGCTGGTGGCGGGGTTATCTAATTACAACCTGCGCCACTTCGAAAAAGCTCGTGAATTCCTGACCCACTATTTCGAGCAATATCCAGGCCATGCAGAAGTCGCCGAAGCGCTCGGCTCGGTGCTGGTGGAGCAAAGAGACCATAACGAGGCTATCCGTATCCTCAGCCAGGCACTCAAGTACCATCCCGATCATTTCCGCTTGCTGTATTTGCTCGGCACCGCTTACATGCACAAAGGCCAGCATTCGGACGCGATCACCGCACTCGAGAAAGCGAGCCAAGCCAGCGGCGGTTTAGCGGAGGTCAAAACCCAGTTGGCATTTAGCCGCTTGGGAACGAGTCAGCAGAACATCGGTATCAGCGAACTGAGATCCATTCTCGAGAACGATCCCGGCCAGCGCCCAGCGGCAATCGCGCTCGGTGTGCTGTACCTAAAACGGGGGCAGCCAGCGGAAGCCGTGAAGATTCTGACAAAGTCGCTGGAGCGAGAACCGAATAACCTGACGCTGATCAACATGCTGGCGGCGGCCCAAATGGCATCCGGGGAGCGCGATTCAGCCCGGAAGAATTTCGAAAAAGCGCTCTCAAAAGACGCCAGCTTTCTTCCTTCGCTGATTAATCTCGGCAAGTTAGATCTAATCGAAGGGAAAATCGAGCAAGCCGAAAATCGCTTCTTGGGTATTCTTCGAGAACGGCCCCAGGATACGCAGACCATGATCCAACTCGCTGCGCTGGAGGATGCCCGCGGACGCAGCACCGAGGCTCTACGGTGGCTCGAAAAAGCGCGAGCCGCCGATAACAAGGCCATACACATCAAACTCAAACTGATCGACAGGTATCTAGGAGTCCGCGATACCCAAAAAGCACTCGCTGTGGCTCAGGAAGCGGAAACGATAGCTCCCGACAATTTGGACGTTTTGACGGCGTCCGCCCGCTGTCAGCTTGCCCTTGGTAAAAAACCGGTCGCGCAAGTTATCTTGCAGAAGATAGCCCGCTCGGCATTCAACGATGCCGAGCGATTGTTTAAAACGGCTGGATTGCAAATCGCTGCGGATGCCGTGAGCGACGCAATCTGGTCTCTCGAAAGCGCCGCCCGCGCCAACCCGGATTATCTTCCCGTCCAGGCGGCTTTGGTGGAGACTTACCTAAAATCTGGGATAACCGAAAAAGCCATCGAAGTAGTAGAGAATCTGCACAACCGACATCCCGACCTCGCTTTGAGCGATCAACTGACGGGCGACATTCGGATGCATCAATCCCAATACGCCGAGGCCATTGTCAGTTATCGATCCGCCTTCCAGAAGAACCAAGATTCACTGGGCGCCGTCAGGCTCTATCAGGCGCAAAGACTGGCGGGGAAAGGCGAGGAAGCGTTCCGTTTCCTGGAGCAATGGGTAAGTTCCCACTCGGAGGATTTCAATTCGATGCAAGCCCTCGCCGAGGGCTATCTCCAGGCTGGGAAACAGGCTGAGGCGATCGGGTATTTCGAACGGATTCTCAAAAGATACCCGGACTACCCGCCTACCTTAAACAACCTGGCTGTTCTCTATTCGAATGCAAACGACCCGAGAGCTTTGGAGCTCGCGGAACGAGCCCACAAAGCGGCTCCGGACAACCCCTCGGTGAACGACACGATCGGATGGATTCTCGTGCGACAGGGAAAGCCTGCCGAAGGATTGCCCTACTTGCGGAATGCCCATATTCGTTCGTCGTCCGACCCCGAAATCCGTTACCACACTGCCGTCGCCTTGGATGCACTGGGCCGGAGAAAAGAGGCCCTTAACGAGCTAAACGAAGCTTTACGTGCGAATACGATGTTCGATGAGATCGAAGACGCGAAGAAATTACAGGCTAAGCTGCAGGATCATCGGTAAGCGGGTCGAGATTCGGATCGCTGTACGACGCTTACATTTTCCTTGTCGAGAACAATCGCTTGAAAAATTCGTTACTTAAGAAACGAGCACCGATTCACCCAAGTTTTTCGTTCTCGTTCTGTTCCCACAAGCGCGTCCTCATGTCAGTTTTTTTTACAGTTTTTCCATATGGCCGTCGCTCATTAGCGACATTAAAGCCCATGCCATTGAAAATTAACAAAAAAACAGTATTGGCACCTCGGTTGCATAATACTTGCTGTAACAACAATAAAACGATGAGTAACAGAATGCGCACACTGAAACGACTCGGTAAATTCGCTTTGGTTGGATTCTTTGCTTCATTTTTAGCGCCCATAGCTTCGGCGAACTATACCTGGGGACTCCCCAACAGTGGCATCACGACGACTAGCGGTGCTCCTGGCCTAGAGTGGTCAGCCTACGTAAATTCAAGCAACACCTACGGAAGCGGAAATCTCCGGACAGCAAACGTAGGCACCTATTCCGGAGGATTGGGCGTTTGTTCCGCCGGCGACTCAAGTTGCTCCACACCGGAACACGCGATGGACAATTACCGACGCATTGATTCGATAGTCTTCGCTTTCGATGCAGCCGTCGCACTGGACCAAATCACCATCGGATGGCCGAATTTTGGCAACACTAGCCAATGTGACATTGGCTATACTCAAATAACCTGCGACACGGATATCACGGTTCTGGCGTATACCGCAGATACGAGCGACACCGCTGTGTTGCCGAACCTAACCGGATACAACTATAGCAATCTAACCACGACCGGTGGGTGGTCCTTGGTTGACAACTACGCCAATTTACAAAAAGACCAGCCGACGAACATCAACCCGACCGGCATCACCTCCAAATATTGGCTGGTCAGCGCCTACAATCCGAAAATTTCCTGCGGGCCTGGACAGACTTGTGGATTGACTACGAAAGACGACTTCGTGAAGATCGCCTCGCTGCACGGCTTGATTCGCACTCCTCCCCCGACTTCGGGAAGCCCGGTTCCAGAGCCGGCGAGCCTCTTGTTGCTGGCATGGGGCATTCCCCTGCTGAAAACTCGTCGCGGCAAGAAGACGCTAACTGCCTAACTGAAGTGTTATCCATTGGTCCGCGCCGAGCCGCCACTCCAGTTAAAGTGCTGGCGGCGAGACGGGCCTTTCGCTTCTTCCTACGTGTTCAAACAAAGGAGCAAATTCCGAGGCAGCAAGGCAAGGATCGCCCACCCCGAATACCGACTCGATCACCGCCAATAAATCCGCCCCGGCATGTACCAACTGGCCACCGTTCTCAGCCGTAATGCCGCCAATGGCCGCGATAGGAATGCTTAACTGCCGCTTGGCCAACGATAACGTTTCGAGGTGAGCGCAAGGCGCATCGGGCTTGGTCTTGGAAGGGAAAAACCGGCCAAAAGCGACATAACTGGCACCGCCGGCTTCGGCCCGGACGGCGAGATCGACCGAATCGTAACAGGATACGCCGATGATGGCGTTCGGCCCCAGAACGTCCCGCGCTTCCGTCAACGACAGATCGTCCTTACCCACGTGCACCCCGTCGGCACCGACACGACGGGCAAGTTCCACATCATCATTGATAATCAACGGCACGCCGCCGTCGCGACAGACGGCCAAGAGACGCGCCGCCTCGCGTAGCGGATCGCGGGAGGCTTTCGCGCGGTACTGAACCACGGCAGCCCCGCCCCGAATGGCTGCCGCCACAGCCTCGGCCAAGGCTTGTTCATTCCGGTAAGCTTCTCGAGTGATGGCATAAAGCCCAGAGCGGGGAAACGGTAAGCGGATGT
Organism: Methylocaldum sp.; assembly: GCF_039794385.1. Classification (NCBI taxonomy): domain Bacteria; kingdom Pseudomonadati; phylum Pseudomonadota; class Gammaproteobacteria; order Methylococcales; family Methylococcaceae; genus Methylocaldum; species Methylocaldum sp. The sequence continues at coordinate 7,616 of NZ_JBDIVO010000095.1, forward strand.
TATGCATGTCCTGGTCGATCAGCCCTTAATGGGTAAACTGGTGAATGGGCATTTGAGCGCCAAATTTGGCGCTCTCAGAATCGCCGAACAATTCCGTGCCGGATGCCAATATTACCGAAATTGCATGCCAATCATCTTTATAGCGCTCAGCAATTTACCGGGATTCAGCGTAAATGCTACTTTTTTTTTGATGCAGGCCTTGAGCATGAATCCATCGCCAAAGCCGTGCAATCGCAACGATCCCCAGCATGGTGGCCATACCTAAAAAGAAATCGGGACGATTCAGAAGCGCTTCCCGAGTCTCTGCGATCAATTGGGGCGTCAGTTCTTTGTACAGGAGGTAGCAGGCGATCGCGATGACGAATACCGCAAAGATCCGCCGCAATGATTGTCCACTGACATGGCGAGAGAGCAGTCCGCCTAACACGCTGCCAACGATTGCGACGCCGGTGACGATGGAAACCAATTCGAGATCGATACTGACGTGAGTAATATATCCGGCGAGGCCCGCAAACGATTTCATGGCGATGACCAACAATGAGGTGCCGATAGCCGCGTGCATGGGCAATCCACCGAGCAAATTCAAGGCAGGCACGACCAAGAAGCCGCCGCCGGCACCAACCAATCCGGTGAGGACACCAACCATGAGCCCGTCGAATATAATCGCCAGCAAAGGGAGATCGGCCGGACAAATCGGCTTAACCGCATCCGCTTCCACGTTGTTTTGCCGTCGCCCGCGCAACATCGCCAAAGCTGTGCCGAACATAATGGCAGCAAACAGCAACAGCAAAACGCCGCCCGGAACATAGGCCGCCAGCCGTCCGCCGCCATAGGCACCCACCATGCCCGCGATGCCGAAGATCAGTCCGGTACGCCAGCAGACCCGCCCGTTGCGGGCGTGATTGACAACTGCGGCGAGGCTGGTGACGCCCACGACGACTAGAGATGTAGCAATGGCTGTTTTAGGTTCGATATGGACCAAATAGACCAGCACCGGGACTGTGAGTATCGATCCGCCACCGCCGAGCAATCCCAGCAGCAAACCGATCACGAGCGATAAGATGACGACGAGGGTCATGAGCAATCTCCCTCAAATACCGGATGACCCGACCTCTCAATTACGCACAGAGGCCGGGTTCCGGTAATGTTTCTCTGGCGAGCGAGCGTTTCAGCCGTGGCGTACGGCGAGTTCCCGGCCGCAGGCTTGGTTTGCCGGCAACGCCTGATCGATGTACTTCGGATACGGCAGGTCAAGTTTATTCATGATATCGATGAATTCCTCGCGACTCTTGCCGCCTCCCACGCGTGGATTTTTGGCCATCTCCTGTTTGATGGTAGAAACCGTGTTGCCGTTGTAGTCATGCCCCGGATAAACCAGAGTATCGGGCGACAGGGTGAACAGTTTCTTGGTGATGCTGTCGTACAGCCGACCGGCATCGCCCTGCTGAAAGTCGGTACGCCCGCAACCTCCGATGAACAACGCATCGCCGGTAAAAACCCGGTCGCCGACGACATAGCTTACGCAGCCGTTGGTGTGGCCGGGAGTGTGCCGCACCTCGATTTCGATGTCCCCTATCTGAAGCAGGATGCCGTCGGTCACCAGAAGATCGGCGCACATGGCGCCAGCGTCACGGTGCACGACGCTCTTGCTGCCCAAACGCTCGCGCAAAAGCCCGGAGCCCGTAATGTGGTCGGCATGGACATGAGTCTCCATCGTGTAGCGCAGATCAAGGTCGAGTTTTTTTATTAGGCCAATATAATTTTCGACCTCGGTCGCGACCGGATCGATCAGCAACGCGCGACGGGTCCGTTCGCAGGCGAGCAGATAGGTGTAGGTAAAGGTATCGGGTTCAAAAAGTTGTTTGAAGATCATCGTAGCCTCCTTTGGATCAGGAATCCGCCAACTCTGACTGACTACTTACAAAGACCGTGCCTACGCCGGAACAACCCTTCGCATCTACGGCGTGCCCGGCGTTTCGCGGGTTTTTACGACTCCTGGCCATGGCCCTACCTACCCGACGTTTCATTATACGTTTCGCGTGATACATTATGTGCAACAAAACACGTCGCTTGAAACACCCCCGAAACCTTTCAATCGCCTCATTGTGAGCCAGTTCTCTCCTTTTCTGAATCGTTGGTTGAGCACCGTCGGACCCGATAGAGCCGTATCGACTTTGGCCGAACTGATGGGCGGCGCCGTCTTCGTCGTTAACGCAAAAGGCGAAATTTTGCTATGGAGCCGTGGAGCAGAGCGCCTGCTCGGCTTTTCCAGCGAGCAAGTGCTGGGACAACCTTGTAGCTCTGCCATCCGTTGCCGAGATCGCGATGTTCGAAATAGCATTGCCCAAGAAGGAAGGATCGACGGCGTTTCGATTGAACTCGATCATGCACAGGGCGGAACCGTCCGCGTCAAACGCTCGGCCCAAGCTTTCTTCGACGCCCAAGGGCGTTTTGCGGGAGCGATCGAAATGCTTTGGCCGGCAGAGGCCGAGCCCAGAACGAAAAGCATCGGACTGCAAGCGGCGGATAAAGCGGAAGTCTTTCATGGCCTCATCACCCGCGATTCCGCCCTCAAGCAAGCCTTCCAAATCATCCGCAACGTCGCCCAGACCGAAGCAACGGTTTTGATCCGGGGCGAATCGGGCACCGGCAAGGAATTGGTCGCTCAAGCCCTGCACGAGGAAAGCCATCGCCGCAGTCATCCGTTCTTAGCCATCAACTGCGCCACGCTTAGCGCCAATCTGTTGGAAAGCGAGCTCTTCGGGCATGTCCGCGGCGCATTCACTGGCGCGATCAAGGATCACCAGGGACTGTTCAAACGCGCCGACGGCGGCACGATTTTCCTCGATGAAGTCGCGGAACTCCCGCTGGAGCTGCAAGCCAAGCTGCTGCGCGTACTCCAGGAGAAAACCTTTATCCCGGTGGGCGGCGATCATCCGATCACCGTGGACGTGCGCATCGTCGCGGCCACCCACCGGTCGCTGCGCGAGGAAGTCAAGGCCGGACACTTCCGCGAGGATTTGATGTACCGCTTGCGCGTGGTCCCCATCTTTCTGCCGCCGCTGCGGGCACGGCGGCAGGACATCGGTCTTCTGTTGCAGCACTTCATCGACCAGCACAATCTTCACGGGCCGCGCCGTATCCAGAGCATCGAACCGGAAGCCATGCGGGTGCTTTTGGATCATCACTGGCCCGGCAACGTGCGCGAACTGCAAAATGTCGTGGAATACGCCTTTGCCGTGGGACGGGGCGACGTACTGCAGCTGGACGATCTGCCGCCCGAATTTCGAGAAGAGCCCCTATCGCCGACGGTCGCCGACTTGCCGGTAACGGAAAACGAGGCCGATCGCATTCGCCGAGCCCTGGCATCCGCCCATGGCCATATCGACCGCGCTGCGCAATTGCTCGGCATGAGCCGAGCGACCTTTTGGAGAAAGCGGAAGAAGTACGGGCTGTGAAAGAACTGCGATATCGTTGCCGTTACGAGCCGGCATCGGCGACGAACTCGATGACCGTCGCGCGTGTTTGGGGGATCGAACTCGGCCATGGACACGACAGCAGCTCCGCGATCAACGCGGGATTTCCCAGACGATCGCTGTTGGTCGCCTACTCTCACGGGACCGTCAGATCGGGATAGCAGAAAAATTCATCCGAGGTCATCCGAACCTTGACCTCTCGAAACGTTCGAAATCCGTAGCCTCACGCTGCGCGAGCTTCGCGACAACGTTATAATCTCGCCGTTTTTCTCTTCTTCACGCAACGGGAACATCATGTCCAACCAGACTGTAAAAAAGGTCGCCCTCGCCTACTCCGGCGGGCTCGACACCTCTGTCATCCTCAAGTGGCTGCAGGAGACCTACGGCTGCGAAGTCGTCACCTTCACCGCGGACATCGGCCAGGGCGAGGAGTTGGAGCCCGCGCGTGTCAAAGCTCAGGCTCTCGGCATCAAAGAAATCTACATCGACGACCTCAAGGAGGAATTCGCCCGGGATTTCGTGTTCCCGATGTTCCGCGCCAATGCGATCTATGAAGGCGAATACCTCTTGGGAACGTCGATTGCCCGACCCTTGATCGCCAAGCGTCTCATCGAAATCACCAACGAGACCGGGGCCGACGCCATCGCCCACGGCGCTACCGGTAAGGGTAACGATCAGGTCCGGTTCGAATTGGGCGCTTACGCGCTGCGGCCCGACATCAAGATCATCGCCCCTTGGCGGGAATGGGATCTGAATTCGCGCGAGAAGCTCCTGGCCTATGCCGAGCGGCACGGCATTCCGATCGAAATGAAACGTGGCAAGGCATCGCCTTATTCCATGGACGCCAACCTGCTGCACATCTCCTACGAAGGCGGCATTCTCGAAGATCCATGGGCCGAACCCGAGGAAGACATGTGGCGCTGGACCGTGTCCCCGGAAAAAGCAGCGGACAAACCGACCTATATCGAGCTGAGTTACGAGCGCGGCGACATCGTAGCTATCGACGGCGAATCGCTCTCACCCGCACAAATCCTGGCGAAGCTCAACCAACTGGGCGGCGCTAACGGCGTCGGCCGCTTGGATATCGTCGAAAACCGGTACGTCGGCATGAAGTCCCGCGGCTGCTACGAAACACCGGGCGGCACCATCATGCTCAGAGCCCATCGCGCCATCGAATCCCTCACGCTGGACCGCGAAGTAGCACATCTGAAGGACGAACTGATGCCCCGCTATGCCAGCCTAATTTACAACGGCTACTGGTGGAGCCCGGAACGTCTGATGCTGCAAGAACTGATCGACGCCTCGCAGGCGGCAGTGAACGGCGAAGTCAGAGTGAAGCTTTACAAAGGCAATGTGACCGTCGTCGGCCGCAAGTCCGACAGCAACAGCCTGTTCGACATGAGCATCGCCACGTTCGAGGACGATCGCGGCGCGTACAACCAGAAAGACGCGGAAGGGTTCATCAAACTCAATGCCTTACGCATGCGGATTGCTGCGAAAAAAGGTCTGAAGTTCGTCTAAACGAAAAAAGCCCGTGGTCTTACCGCGGGCTTTAAGAATTCCGTTGGGCGGGAGAGTGAGACCGCCCAGGAAAATGTCTCTTAGCTGATTCCGTATTTCTGCATGCGATAAAGCAAAGTATCCCGTGAGATTCCCAAAAGCCGGGCCGAGCGGCTGCGGTTGCCATTGGTCCGCGCCAAGGCCTGGCGAATCAGATCCATCTCGACTTTTTCCAGATCGATGCCCAGCTCAGGCAAGTCAAATACCGGCTTCTGCGACGGCACCCGATTGACGATCTCCAGAGGCAGATTGCCCTCATCGATAGTCCGCCCGGCCAGCAGGATGGACAGTCGCTCGCACACATTGCGAAGTTCTCTGACGTTGCCAGGCCAGGAGTAAGTTGCAAGCCGGCTGAGAGCCGCCTTGCTGAACGAAGCCTCCGGAAGCTTATGCTCTTCGGCAAACTGCATCATAAAGTGCTGCAGCAGCAACTGGATGTCGCCCATGCGCTCGCGCAACGGCGGTATCTCGATCGGAACGACGTTGAGACGGTAATAGAGGTCTTTACGGAACTCTCCCCGCGCAATCTTTTCCTGAAGATTGGCATTGGTCGCGGCGATAATCCGGACGTCTACGTTCAACGTATGGGTTTCGCCGACCGGCTGAATCTCGCCGGTCTCAAGGAAGCGCAGGAACTTCGCCTGCAGAGCCATGGGCAGAGAATCGACTTCGTCGAGGAATACGGTACCCCCGTCAGCGGCTTGAAGACGGCCGGTTTGACCATTCACCGCACCGGTGAACGAGCCTTTGCGATGCCCAAACAATTCCGACTCGGCCAACGCCTCGGGAAGTGCGGCGCAATTCAGCGTGATGAAAGGTTTATTTGCACGAGGACTATGTTCTTTCAAAGCATGCGCCAGCACCTCCTTGCCGGTACCGGTCTCTCCGACGACCAAAACAGTCACGTCGGTCGCGGCAATCATTCTGGCGCTGCGCAATAACGCCTCGAAATTCGGTGATTGGCCGATCAGCTTCTCAAACATAATCTCACCCTCCTCCTTCTTTTAGGAACCTATTGTATGGCGAACCATGGGGTTGAGCCAAGGGAATGCCGCCAATAGGGCCAAGACAATCAGAGTGACCCCTGCCGCCTGGCGAAATTTCTTCATATTGGACAACCGCACCATTAACGAGGTCATTATACCGACGCCCATGACGGCAGGCAAAGTACCTATGCCGAACGCCAACATGGTGAAGGTGCTGCGCACCACATCTCCGGTCGTCGCGGCGAGCGCCAACGCGGTATAGACCAGACCGCACGGCAGCCAACCCCAAATCATGCCGAAGATGAAAGCCTTGGGCAAGGTCTCCACCGGGATCAGGCGCCGGCCGTAAGGCTCGATTCTTTTCCAGATGATTCCGCCGGCCTTCTCGATGTAAGCGAATCGCGGAAACCAGCCGGCGATATGCAGACCCGCTCCGGCCATGATCAGTGCGGATATGATTTGCAAGATGCGATGCCCGTGCCCTTCTCCGAGCGGCATACTGAGAACATGATGAGCAAGACCCGCAAGCAGCCCCCCCAACGAGTAGCTGGCTATGCGCCCCAAGTTGTAGCTGAATACGAAGGGCATGAGCAGGGATTTTTGCTCGCGGATTTCCCGCCTCAAACTCAGGGTCAGCGAACCGATGATGGAACCGCACATCCCTAAGCAATGCAGGGAACTGAAAAGCCCCATCAGCAGGGCTACGAGATAGGACGTGCTGAACGCGGTTTCGAGATGGTGCATAAGGGGGCGAACGATAGCACAAAAACTTA
>NZ_JBDIVO010000096.1:0-14383 GCF_039794385.1 Methylocaldum sp.
GAGAGGTCGGTCTTGTGCTCCGAAATGGTGCAGAAAAACCGGATTCGACTATCGCCTAGAGTCTTTCATTGCTGCCGGAAGCAGATGTCCGTTCAGCCGATCCGGGAAGACCAACGTTGCTTATTGTTTTTTAAGAGGCATGGCGCGCTTTGTGCTTTTGTAGTCTTTCGACGACTCACAGGGCTCCGCTGTTTAAGCGCAAGAAACACAGGAGCCTGAACTCATGAAAAACATCAAATCGAAGCGTCATCTGGCACTCATCGCGGGCGGGCTGATGAGTATCGGTGACCCGAGCCGGGCAGAAGAGACATCCGGTTTATTGGGGGGATTAAAGGTCATCAACGAATCGGCCTGGATGAAATCCCTGGGGCTGACCCTGACCGGCTGGATAGACGCGGGTATTACCTACAACGCCAACGATCCGGCGGACAACTACAACGGTCCCGTGATCTTCAACGATCGGGCCGGCGAGTTTCAGCTCAATCAGTTGGTGGTGGATTTGTCCCGAACCGTGAACGTCGAGGGCGGCGATTGGGACGTGGGCGGAAAGCTGACTTTCATGTTCGGTACCGACGCCCGGACCAACACCATCAACGCCTATGGCGACGGCCACTGGGACAACGACTTGATCGGCGACGACACGCGTTTCTACAAAATCGCGCTTCCCAACGCTTATATCGACGTGTTCGCACCGTTCGGCAACGGAATCACGGCACGGCTGGGCCGTTTCTATACCATCATGGGTTATGAAACGGGTCTGTCTCCGGACAACTTCTTTTATTCCCACCCGTATACCTTCCAGTACGGCGAACCCTTTACCCATACCGGGGCCATGTTCACCTACCCGGTCGTCAGCAATCTGTTGGTCACCCTCGGGGCCGTCACCGGAGGACACAATCAGTTCGGCGGATCGCTGGACGGCAATGCGGGCTGGGACGGTTTCGACAAGAATATGGAGAACTGGAATTTTCTGGGCGGCGTTTTCTGGAATACCGACGATAAGGCTACGTCGGTCGGACTCTCGATCATCACCGGGGATGTCAACGCCGATAACGACCTCGACGATTTTCGCCGGGAAACGGGCATCGACAAAAAGGACAATCGCACCTTCTACAGTTTCATTTTCAAGCAGAATTTCACCGATCACTTGCACTATGTCTTCCAGCACGATCACGGCATAGAGCAACAACATCCGTTGAACAACTTCAAGGACGCTCAGTGGTACGGCATTCAGCAGCAGCTGATCTACGATGTCACCGATACCGTGGGCGTGGGATTGAGGGGCGAGTGGTTCCGCGATGACGACGGCGTGCGGGTTGCGCAAATGTGTCCCGGCTGCGCCGTTCTTGCTTCCGGACCCGCCAGCTATTACGGCGTTACCCTTGGCTTGAACTGGAAACCGCTGGACTGGGTCGCGGTTCGTCCCGAAGTCCGATACGACTGGGCTGACGGAATAGACAACTACGACGCGCGCAAGAAAAGCGATCAGCTTTTATTCGCTATCGACGCGGTCATCAAGTTCTGAGGAGTTCCATTCTCCGCCGCGGATCGAGAGCATTGATCGTAGGGTGGGTTAGCGGAGCGTAACCCACCGATTCGAGGTGGTTCGGCGGGTTACGGCCTCGCGGCCTAACCCACCATCGATGGGTTTTGCTTCGCTCTACCCATCCTACAAACTACAAACAGTGGCGCTGTCGGCAGCATTTCCTGCTTAGTGCAGCAAAGTCAGTTCCCACCGGCTGTCCCGATCGTTCTGGCGGATGGTGTAGATGTGGCAATCGTCGCCGAGCACCTTGAAGTAGCGGTGCTCCGGCGTGGTCCAGCGGTTGAGGATTTCCACCTTGACTTTGCGGTCGTCGATCAACATCCGCCGCGGTTCTTCGTCGCCGCGATAGCCGGCATAACAGAACACCCTGATTTCGGAAAAAGATTCACGTTTCATGCGCCTTAGAACTGTCCAAAGGGTAACCTTTCTTAGACAGTTCCAGGGCGTTTGTATCGTCAAAGTGACGTGGAGTGGTTCCGGAGTCGGTCTAAAACGCCTCGTCCTTGAAATCCATGATGCTCCCGCTGCCGGAAAGAATGGCGGAAAAGAGCCCCGAGGTTCTGGGCAAGATGCGCTCCATGAAAAAGCGAGCGGTGTCGAGCTTGGCCTGATAAAAGCCGGTTGTATCGTTCTCGACCTTTGTTTGCGCGATTTCCGCCATGCGCGCCCAGCAATAGGCCATGGTGGTGAGGCCGAACAGATGCAGGTAGTCGTAGGCCGCGGCGCCGGCTTCGTTGGGGTCGGCGAGACTGCGCTCGGCGATGAAGGCCGTCGCGCGTTGCAGCCGGCCGAACGCCTTGGCCAGCGGTTCGGTGACGAAGGCCAGTTGAGCCTGCCCGGTACGTTCGTCGAGATAACGCTGGACCGGGTGGAAGAAGCTGCGCAAGTACCGCCCGGCATGGGCGGGCAGCTTGCGTCCGACCAGGTCCAGCGCCTGGATGCCGTTGGCGCCCTCGTAGATCTGGGCGATGCGCGCATCGCGCACGAACTGTTCGATGCCGTGTTCTCGAATATAGCCGTGCCCGCCGTATACCTGCATGGCCAGATTGGCGGTTTCGAACCCGAGATCCGTGAAGAAGGCCTTCACCACGGGCGTCAGCAGGGCGACGAAGTCCTCCGCCTGCTGGCGGATTCCGGGGTCCGGGTGCCGGTTTTCCTTGTCCAATTGAGCGCCGACCCAGGCCGACATCGCCCGCATCCCTTCGGTATAGGCGCGCATGGTCAAGAGCATGCGCCGCACGTCCGGATGGACGATGAGCGGATCGGCCGGCTTGTCGGGATTTTTCGGGCCGGTCAGGGCGCGGCCTTGCAAGCGCTCCTTGGCATAGGCCGCGGCATTTTGATAGGCCACTTCGCCGAGCCCCAGCCCCTGCAATCCGACTTCGAGGCGGGCGCTGTTCATCATCACGAACATGGCGCGGAGTCCTTTATGGAGATCTCCGATCAGATAGCCGGTGGCGTCTTCGAGGCTCAGGCTGCATGTGCTCGAGCCCTTGATGCCCATTTTGTGCTCGATGGCCGTGCAGAAGATGCGGTTGCGAGGTCCGAGGCTTCCGTCCGGGTTGACCAGGAACTTCGGCACCAGAAACAGGCTTATGCCCTTGACCCCAGGCGGGGCGTCGGGTGCGCGCGCCAGGACCATCTGGATGATGTTTTCGCTGAGATCCTGCTCGCCGCCCGAAATGAAAATCTTGTTGCCGGTGAGCCGATAAGTGCCGTCGGCTTGCGGAACCGCCTTGGTGCGGAGCAGGCCGAGATCGGTGCCGCATTGCGGCTCGGTCAGGCACATGGTGCCGGTCCAGCGTCCTTCCACCATGTTCGGAAGATAAAGATTCTTGATCTCCTCCGAGGCCGTCTTGAGCAGCAACTGATAGGCGCCGTGGGTCAGCTTGGTGTAGATGGCGAAGGACAGATTGCTGGCCGACATCATTTCCGAGGTCAGCACGTAGACCGTTTCCGGAAGTCCCTGCCCGCCGTATTCGGGGCGGCTGGTCAACCCCGGCCAGCCGCCTTCCCGGTAGCGCTGATACGCGTCCTTGAAGCCGCGCGGAGTGTGCACCTCGCCGTTCTCGAGCCGGCAGCCTTCCTCGTCGCCGCTCCGGTTGAGGGGGAACAGAATGTTTTCGGCCACCTTGGCCATTTCCTCCAGGACCGCATCCACCAGCTCGGGCGGCACGTCCTCCATGCCGGGCATGTCCTCCAAGTGCTGGTCGGCCAGGAACTCGTGGTAGATGAAGCGCATGTCGCGCAAGGGTGCTTTGTAGGTGGCCATGGCTAGTTCCTCAAAGGCTTGCCGGTTTCCAGCATGTGTTCCATGCGGGCGATCGTTTCCTTTCGCTTGACCAGGTCCATGAAGGCGCGCCGCTCCAATGCCAAGAGATCGTCTTCGGACAATGGCTTGCTGATGTCGGTATCGCTTCCAGTGAGTACATCGGCCAAGGCTCCGGCGACAACAGCGTCGTGGGCCGTGGCCTTGCCGAGCCGCCGGTACTGGCCGATGGCCATGTCCAGCGCGGCCTTGCCCGAAGGCCCTGGGAGATAAAAGACCGGCGGCTCGGGCGGCGCGTAGCTTTCGCTCAGCGCCAGCGCCTTTTCCTTGGCGTCGAACAGCAGCCGGTCGCGGTTCATGGTGATGCCGTCGGTGGGGCGCAGGAACAGAAGGTCTTTCGCTTCCTGGGCCGATTTCGACACAGTGGCGACGCTGACGGTTTCGAAGACGCGGGCGACCGGCGCCATCGGGCCTTGGGGAGATTTCTTGTCGGCGAAGGCGCGCAGCAGCATCTCCTTGCAGCCGCCCCAGCCGGGAGTCACGCCGACGCCGGCTTCCACCAGCCCCATGTACAATTCGGCATGAGCCTGGACGGCATCGCAATGGAGCAGAATTTCGCATCCGCCGCCGAGGGCCATTCCCGAGGGCGCGCCGACCACGGGGAAGGGCGCGTATTCGAGTGCCTTGAACGCCTCCTGGCCCTGTTTGACCATGTTCTCCACTTCCGGCCACAGCGCGATGTTGACGCCGAAGAGCAGCACCCCGAGATTGGCTCCGGCGGAGAAATTGTCGGCTTCGTTGTAAATCACCAGCGCGCGGTAATCGCTCCGCACGATGTCGACAGCCTTGTGGACCAGCTTGAGCACCAGAGGATCGAAGGTGTTCATCTTGCTCTGGAATTCCAGGCAGACGACGCCGTCGCCCACGTCCCAAAGGCTCGCCGAAGGATTCTTCGTCAGAGGCTTGCTGCGCCGCTTGACGTCGGCCAGCAGCAAGACGCCGGGTGGCCGGTTCACCGCTCGTAGAGTGGGCTTGGTCCCGCCCGTGCCGGTGAATGCAAGCCCGTGCAGCCGCCCGTCGACGACTTGGTAAAGCGGTCCGTCGTGTCGGAGCAGATCTGGCACGGGCTTGCCCATGGCTTCGAGCATCCGGACCAGGTTTTCGTCGCCGATCCGGTCGATCAGTTCGAACGGGCCGTACTGCCAGTTGTAGCCCAGCCGCATGGCACGGTCGACCGATTCCAGGTCGTCGGCGACGTGCGGCGCCACCTCGGCGGCGTAAGCCAGGGTCTGGGCCATGACGCTCCGGGCGTATTCGGCGGTCTTGTCGTGGAACTGCAGCAGCCCGGCCAAGCCGCCCGCCTTCATCGCCGCGATGCTGGCGAGTTCCGGTTTGGTGCTGACCCGGTACGCGCCGGTTTGAAGGTCCAGCGCTTCCTTGATCCGCTCGCCGCGGTTCCGGTTCAAGCGATAAAATCCGCCTTTGCCTTTGCGTCCGGTATAGCCTTCCGCGATCATCCGCGTCACCAGGTCCGGCACTTGGCTGATGGCGTGGAACGGATCGTTCGGCGGAAGCGCCCGATCCATGCCGGGAACGATGTGGGGGACGAGATCGAGACCGACCAGGTCGAGCAGGCCGAATATGCCGGTTTTCGGGATGCCGAACGGATGGCTGATGACGGTGTCGGCTTTCTCGACGGTGAGCCCGAGACGCAGGGCTTCCAGGAGCCCCAGCTGCAGCCAGAAGATGCCGATGCGGTTGGCGATGAAGCCGGGCGTATCGTTGGAATGCACGATGCTCTTGCCGAGCCGCCGGTCGCCGAAGTCGACCAGCGCGGCTAGCGCATCGGGCCGGGTTTCGGGGCCGTAAACGATTTCCAGCAGCCGCATGTAGCGCGGCGGATTGAAGAAGTGAGTGATCAGGAAGTCGCGCCGGAAATTCTCCGGCATGTCCCGCGTGAGCTCGGCGAGCGGGAGGGTGGAGGTGTTGGAGGAAACGACGGAACCGGATTTGCGGACACTGTCCAGGTTGCGGTAGAGCCTGTGCTTGATGTCCGGTTTTTCGATTACCGCCTCGATGATCCAATCGGCCTCGGCGAGTTTTTCGAGATCGTCCTCGATGTTGCCGGGCGTGATCCGCGCGAGATTCTTGCGGTGCATCAACGGGGGCGGATCGGTTTCCTGAAGCTTCTTCAAGGCGTTCTTGGCAACCATGTTCCGATCCGTTGCGCCTTCGGGCACGATGTCCAGCAACAAAACCGGGACGCCGGCGTTGGCGGCCTGGGCCGCGATAGCCGATCCCATGACTCCTGCGCCGATGACAGCCATTTTTTCTATTTTCATCATGTCGGCCTCACTTGACTTGGAGACGGGCCATCCGAGGCCCGCCTTTTCAAAGTTCAAACCGCTTCCAGAATCGTCGCGATGCCTTGTCCGCCGCCTATGCACTGCGTCGCCAGGGCGTAGCGCTTCTTTTCCTTTTTCAGCAGCGACGCCGCTTTTCCGGTGATGCGGGCTCCGCTCGCGCCCAGCGGATGGCCCAGGGCGATGGCGCCGCCGTGGAGATTGAGCTTGCTCTCGTCGATGCCGAGTTCACGGATGCACGCCAGCGCCTGGACCGCGAAGGCTTCGTTCAATTCGATGATATCGATGTCCTCGAGAGCGAGCCCTGCGCGTTGCAACGCCTTGCGGCTCGCGGCGACCGGACCTATGCCCATGATCTCTGGGGCGCAGCCGGCCACCGCGATGCTCTTGACGCGCGCCAGGGGTTCGAGTCCGTGGCGTTCCGCGTAATCCTCGGAGCAGACCAGGACCGCGGCGGCGCCGTCGGTGAGGGGCGAAGAGGTTCCGGCCGTGACCACGCCGTTCTCCCTGAAGGCAGGTCTAAGACCGGCCAAGCCCTCCGGAGTGGTTTCGGGACGTGGGCAGCCGTCCTCCGTTACGGTGCCGTCGGGTGTTTCGATCGGGATCAGTTCGTCGTCGAATTGGCCTGCGGCTTTGGCTTCCCGCGTTTTGCGCTGGCTGTCGAAGGCGAAGCGCTCCTGGTCGGCGCGGCTGATGCCGTACCGCTCGACCAGGTTTTCCGCGGTTTCCCCCATGCTCATGTAGGCTTGCGGATATTCCTGGTAAAGCTTGGGGTGAGGCATCGGATTGAAGCCCGTCATCGGCACCCGGCTCATGGATTCGACGCCGGCGCAGATGAACGCCTCGCCGGCATTCAGTTGAATGGCTCCCGCCGCCTGGTGTATGGCCTGCATGGACGAGCCGCAGAACCGGTTGATGGTGGTGCCTGCGACCGACTGCGGGAGACCGGCCAGGAATACCACGAGACGGCCCAAATTGAAGCCTTGCTCGGCTTCCGGAAAGGCGCAGCCGAGGATCAAATCCTCGATGTCTTCGGGTTTGGCGCCGGTTTTGCGCAACAAGGCTTTCACCACTTGCGCGGCCAATTCGTCGGGGCGGATGCCGCTGAGCTGCCCTTTCTTGGCCGGGGTAAACGGCGAGCGGCAGTAGCCGGCGATGACAACGTTTTTCATGGTCTGCCTCCTGACAGGAAACGCCACAAAGGACAGGAGATCGCTCGATCTCCGAAACGGAAACAACAATTAAATACAGAAATGGCGGCGTATCGCCTGTGGCCGCCTAAATCGGCCGTGTCATCCGAAATTCTTAGACGCAGCGGGAATTAAAGGAACGTGCTGCGTGTCGTATTGTTAAGTCAGTTTCCGCAACTCGCGGCGAAGAATCTTGCCTACGGCGCTCTTCGGGAGTTCGTCGCGGAATTCTATATACTTAGGCACCTTGTAGGCCGCCAAGTTCATACGGCAGTAGCGGCGGACGGTGTCCGCATCCAGGCTCTCGTCCTTGCGCACGATAAAAACCTTGACCGTTTCTCCGGTCTTGTCGTCCGGCACGCCTATCGCGGCACACTCCCGAACAGCCGGGTGGGTACTTAAGACGGCCTCGAGTTCATTGGGATAAACGTTGAAGCCCGAGACGAGAATCATGTCCTTCTTGCGGTCCACGATATAGAAGAATCCGTTTTCGTCCATCCGGGCGATGTCCCCGGTACGCAGCCACCCGTCCGGCGTCATGACGTTTTCGGTTTCGTCCGGGCTGTTCCAATAACCCTTCATGACCTGAGGTCCGCGCACGTACAGCTCGCCAGCCGTCCCGACCGGCAGCGGACGTCCGTCGTCGTCCCGAACGCTGCATTCGGTGGATGGCACGGGAAGCCCGATGCTGCCGTTGAATTCCGTCAATCCGGGCGGATTGACGGAAACCACGGGAGAGGTTTCGGTCAAGCCATAACCTTCGGTGATCGGGCAGCCGGTCACTTGCTGCCAGCGGTTCGCCACGGCTTCCTCGGTCGGCATGCCGCCGCTGATGACGAACTTGAGCGAGCTGAAATCCAGTTCGTCGAAGCCGGGCGTGTTGAGCAATCCCTTGAAGAGCGTGTTGACGCCGGTTATGACGCTGAAACGCACCTTGCCGAGCATCTTAATGAGACCTTGCAGGTCTCGCGGATTGGTAATGAGATAGTTCAACCCACCCAGTTCGGTGAAGCACAGCAAATCCACGGTCAGGGCAAAGATGTGGTAGAGCGGCAGCGCGGTGATCACGACTTCCTCGCCTTTGACCATCGCTCGTTCCGGGGGAAGTCCGCCGACAATCCACTGGGTGCACTGCTCCACGTTCGCAAGCAGATTGCGGTGCGTCAGCATGGCCCCTTTGGCGATGCCGGTGGTGCCTCCGGTGTATTGGAGAAAGGCGACGTCTTCCAGTTTCAGATCATGCCTTTCGAAAGAAAGCAGGCTGCCTTCCTGCAGGGCCGTATTGAAGGAGACGGCCTCGCTGATGTGGGTGCCGGGGTTTCCCGTTTTGAACAGGCGCACGTACCAGTTGATCAGATAGGAGCGGGGAAACCGCAGCAGGTCGCCGAGTCCGGAAATGATGATCGCCTTGAGCTTTAATCTTGGAAGCGCGGCCGCTACTGCCGGGACGAAATTCTCGAGCATCACCAGGGCTGCTGCCCCCGAGTCTTGGAGTTGATGTTCCAATTCGCGGGCGGAGTAGAGGGGATTCGTGTTGACGACGATCAGCCCGGCGCGCAGCGCGCCCCATAAGGCAACGGGTTGCTGCGAGACATTCGGCAGCATGATGGCGATCCGTTCACCTCGTTCCAGGCCTAGGCGTCGGTTCAGGAAACTGGCGAAATGCCGGCTCAGCTCCTCGAGTTCGGCATAGCAAAGAGTCCGCCCCAAATTGGAAAGTGCCGGCCGTTCCCGATAGCGGGCGGCCATTTCTTCGAAAAAATGCGCCAGCGAAGAGTATTGCGGTTCGCCGATGGTTTCCGGGACGCCCGGCGGATAGCTCTTCAACCAGGGCTTTTCCATGACGTATTGCGACAAGGTGCTTTGAAGGTTTCGCATGGCGCTCTCCGCTGCACAATAAATCACTTGAACGGGTTCGACTCAACCCGCCGGGGCGTCCC
This sequence comes from Methylocaldum sp., assembly GCF_039794385.1. Classification (NCBI taxonomy): domain Bacteria; kingdom Pseudomonadati; phylum Pseudomonadota; class Gammaproteobacteria; order Methylococcales; family Methylococcaceae; genus Methylocaldum; species Methylocaldum sp. The sequence continues at coordinate 9,309 of NZ_JBDIVO010000096.1, forward strand.
TGGTCAAAAAGCGAGTCACGATGTCCCTTATACCACCAATATCCTCCGCGAGCATATTGTGGCGATCGGCATGCACGGACCGGAGAATCCTGTTCTTCGAGCTCAGGGCCTTATAGATCATCCGCGCGCTTTCCGGATCGAGAATCGGATCGTGATCGGCCTGTGCCAATAATACCGGACACTGCACGTCCGCGAGACTTTCCTCCAGTTCCTGGATCAAGCGGCGCAGTTCGTAGAGCGTACGCAGAGGCACTTCCCGATAGGCGTATTGCGGATATTCCGGCGTTCTTTCCACGAACGGCCGGCTGTTTCGCCGAGACATCCAGCGAACCAGAATGTTTGGGCTGCGGAGCAGCGGAGCCATGGGACCCGACGCGCTGAACTTGAAGGGCGGCGAAATCGCGGCTATCCCTGCCAAGCGCTCAGGCTGTTCGCTGGCCAGTTGCAGCGCCAACAGACCGCCGATTCCGGTGCCGACGATGTAAATGTGAGACGCATAAGCCTTCATGATCTCGTACCCGCGGCGCAAGGATTCGAGCCAGTCCTCCCAGCGTCGGTCTTTGAGGTCGTAGGGCGAAGTTCCGTGGCCTTTCAAACGGACGCCGAGGGCGTGAAAACCGAGATCGGCCAAGCGTCCGCCGAAGTCGCGCATTTCGGCCGGCGAAGACAAAAGTTCGTGGATCAGAATCACGCCGGCACCATTGCTCGATCGCGCCTTCAGAAAGAAGGGGCGAGGGCTCGCGGCCGCGGTTATCGCAGGAGACGTCAAACTTGGAGCGTGTTTGGCATAGTGCTTCGAATCCCATCGCCATGACCTGACCTCATCGTCGAACTGAAGATTTGCCAGTTCGAGAGCGCTTAGCTTCTTTTCCACCGATAGGGCGCGCTTGACTGCCTCCGTAATGCCGGAAATGGGTTCGATCTCGTTGGCATAAACCGAGATTACGTTTTCGATGCGAATTTCATCGAATTCGTGTTCATGAAGCAGCTTGGGCAGCAACCGATAACGATCCGGATGAACTTCGATCAGCCCGCTGGCTTTCGCGGTATCGATCAATTCTTGCAGACCGGAATGTTCGCCTTCCAGCAGGTTTCGATATTCCTCGGGGTCTTGCAGGCTGCGGTGAAGATGTACGTGCGGCAATCGCTGGGTGTATTTGATGGCCAAATACAGGCTGCGGAAAAATTCGGCCCGGTCGATCTCGATCCGGTTACGTCTTGCGCGATACAAAATCAGTGTCGAGGCGAGGTGGCTGAGATTCACCGTCACCGCCTGATACATCTCGCGCATATATTTGTTGCGCACGATCTGGGCACGCTGGCGCAGCCGGCCGGCCAGGAGCCGCTCTTTCGTGTTGGCGGGTTTCCGGGTGACGGCGAAGACATCGTCGATTGTCCCGATGCGCGGCGCTACCCATTTTGCCAGCCAGGTTTCCCAGTGGTGCCAGGACTCCGACGCGATAATCGGATGTCCGAACTGGATATCCATATCGGTGTTGCGCAGCAGGATATTCCCCTCGATCAGGATTTCTTCCGCAGCCCGCCGGCTCAGCCCACGGCTCAACAGTTCGGCGGCGCTGCTCAAAATATGTTCGTTGATGCGTATGGGATAGAAGGTAATGTTCGCCGGAACCACGATGGTGGGTTGGTGCGCGGCGGCCAGCAGGGCTTCGCGGCTCTCCATCCCGAGCGCCTCGGCCCATGATGTCAGACGCTCCTGCTGCCCTTGGTGCTCGGCGCGGCGCACGGCCATTTTGAAGATTTCAAGACCCATCGCCAGAACGGCGGCCCCGGTATGGTGTTTGCGCCTATCCATGCTGACTCGGGAGTAAATGCTGTAGCGGCCTCTTTTGTCGAGAACCCGGCGGTCCTTCACCATGCCCCCTTCGGGAAAGATGACGACCTTGCGGCCGAGCAGGATTTGTTCGGCGAGCCAGGGCAGAAGTCTCGGGTAGTTGTTCGGGATGACGCCGACGTCGCGCAGGAATCCCGCCAGGACACTGTCTTCCTCCTCGAAGAATTCCGCCGAGGCCACCGAGCAGCAGTAGACCTTTCTGGCCTCGTACATCAGGTATTGGGGGATGAAGGTCTCGAATCGGGCGAAGTGGTTGAAAAGGAAGATATGGCCGCGATCAATGATGTCCGGGCTGCCGTGCAAGGTGATGCGGACCTTGAGCAGCTTCTTGATCTGCCGGAAAACGCGCACCGACCAGTCATAAGTCGAGGTGTTGATGCCATATTCCGGATCTGCGTTCGGATGGCCTTCCATGTGGCGTTGTTTGAGAAACATACTTTTTCTGTCGGGTAGCGTACTCTCTCTTTTCATTTAGATCCATCTGTGCCGATTGATTGCTCAATCGGCCGTCACCACCGTTTTGGTGGGACGAGTGGTATAGTAGGCCGAAAATTCAGTGCCGTTATCTGGCCTTTTTGTAGTCGCTTTCTCATGACGTGGACGGAAGATCCCGAAATTTCGCCGGATGAGTATCCGGAGCGAATCAGTAAATCCCAGTTGAAGCGCGAAAGCGCAGCCTTGCAGGATCTTGGAGAAGAGTTGATCGGCTTATCCCGCGAACAGCTCGAGCGGCTGGACTTGCCTGTAGAGCTGATGGAAGCGGTGCGGCTCGGACAGTCCATCACCGAGCGCGGCGCCCTCAAGCGGCAGCGCAAGTATATCGGCAAAGTGCTGCGCCATATCGACGCTGAACCCATTCGGGCAGGGCTCGCGGCCCTCAGGAACGAGAGCGCTGAAGCGGTGCACCGGCAGCATGTCATCGAACGTTGGCGCGATCGCATGATAGCCGAAGGCGATGCCGCGATTAACGAATTCTTGGCAGCCCATCCGGGAGCCGACCGGCAGAAGTTGCGGCAGCTGTCCCGAGACGCGCGCCGGGAGCGCGATGCGGCGGCTGCCCCCAAGTCTGCTCGCTTGCTGTTTCGGTACTTGCGGGAAGTTCTGGAGTGAGGTTGACCCGTGAAGTATCGGATTAGGTCGGTTTTTCTGCCGATCCTTTTCGCAGTCTTTGCCGCCGTATTTCAGGTTGCAAAGGCCGAAGAGAGTATCGATCGGCTGCTGTTTTCGCGGAGGTCGCTAGGGCCGGCGGAGTTGGCGGTCATCGTGAACGAGGCCGACCCGTCGAGCGTCGCCATCGGCAATTACTACCAAAAACGGCGAGGCATACCCGAGGAGAACATGATACGGGTGAGTTTTTCGCCGGGTTCCGACAACCTGCCGCGCGCCCAGTTCGAATCCGTCAAGCAGGCGGTGGACAGTCGGACGCCGCCGGGGGTTCAAGCCTATGCGCTCGCATGGATGGCGCCGTTCAGGGTCGATTGCATGTCGATCACCTCCGCTTTCGCGCTAGGTTTCGACCAAGCCTATTGTTCGAGCAAATGCGGCGAAACCAAGCCCAGCGGATACTTTCATTCCACCAGCCGCGCGCCTTATACCGATCACGGCATTCGGCCCGCGATGATGCTGGCCGGGCGCACGGTCCAGGATGTCCGCAAACTGATCGATCGCGGCATCGCCTCCGACCGGACCTATCCGGCCGGTACCGGTTACTTGCTGAACACCTCCGACAAGCACCGAAGCGTTCGGGCTGTCACGTTCGACAAGACGGTCGATACGCTCGGCGCGGCGATTCGGCTGCATCGGGTTGAAGCGGACTTCATCAGCGGCAAGCAGGATGTGCTGTTCTACTTTACCGGACTGGCGAAGGTGCCGGATCTCGACACCTTGGGTTTCGTGCCCGGGGCGATGGCGGATCACCTGACCTCGTTCGGCGGGAGGCTGACCGAAAATGCCCAGATGAGCAGCGTGCGCTGGCTGGAGGCGGGGGCCACGGCGAGCTACGGCACGGTGACGGAACCCTGCAATATCCTGAGCAAGTTTCCTCATCCGGCCGTGGCTATGTGGCACTATCTGGAAGGCGATACGGTACTCGAAGCCTATTGGAAAAGCGTCGCCCGGCCGGGGGAGGGCGTTTTCATCGGCGAGCCTTTGGCGGCGCCCTTCGCGCCTCAATTGATCCAGCATAAAGGCCTGATCACCGTCAAGCTGTTTTCCCCGAGGTCGCACATGCTGGCATTACAGGCCGCGACCAGCGCTATCGGACCCTACCGTTCGGCGGTCAAAACCTATGTCCTCATACCCGGCTATAATGAACTGTCCTTCCAATTGCCGGATACCGCCGCATTTTATCGATTGGCCTATCCGGGCGGCGAACAAACCAAGAAATAGTTCAAAAGAATTCGTGCCGGTTTTCTTTCGGCTGCCGAGCGGCGCAGCAAAATAACTGATGAGTCTTTTTTCGTTAGGGTTTTTGGTCATTTCCGTGCTGCTGGTTTCCGGCATCCTGACGGGAGCGGTGCGCGGTTACGCGACCAAACGCTTGCTGGATCTGCCCAATGCCCGCAGTTCCCACCAGGTGCCGACGCCCCGCGGCGGCGGTTTGGCGGTCGTGCTGTCTTTCACGCTCGTCGCGGCCGGTCTCCACTGGCTGGGACAAATCTCATTCGAGCTTTTTATGCTCGTGCTCGGGGCGCTGCCGATAGCCGCCATCGGTTTTTGGGACGATCACGGACACGTACCTGCAAGATGGCGTCTGATCGTGCAGATCGCTTGCGCCGGCTGGGCGCTTTATTGGCTGGGCGGCTTCGAATCGATCCGGTTCGCCGCCGAAATTTACGAATTGGGCTGGCTCGGCCCCGTTCTCGCCGGTTTGCTGGCGGTCTGGCTGTTGAACCTGTTCAACTTCATGGACGGCATAGACGGCATCGCGGGAATCGAGGTTGTTTCGGTGGCGATATCCGCGTACGGGCTTCTGGCCTATCAGTCGCCGCTGTTCCCAGGGGATGCAAATGTTTTATTGTTAGCTTTGGCGGCAGCGGCGGGCGGCTTCTTATGTTGGAACTGGCCTCCCGCGAAAATCTTCATGGGGGATGTTGGGAGCGCGTTCGTCGGGTTCGTTCTGGCCGTTTTCGCGCTGCGTACCTCCGTCGAAGGTACGCTGTCCCTGGCGGTCTGGCTGATTCTGTTCGGCGTGTTTTTCGTGGATGCGACCGTGACGCTG
>NZ_JBDIVO010000097.1:0-14383 GCF_039794385.1 Methylocaldum sp.
ACCACCAGCGGAATCTGGTCGTAATAATGCACCTGGCCGCGTAGTTTACCGATGGGCGTCGCGGTTTTTAATAAGTTTTGCGCGGCAATACGGCCTACGGCCAGAATAATCTTAGGTTTGATCAAGGCGACCTGCCCTTTCAAATATCCCTCGCAGGCCGCCGCTTCCTCCGGGGCCGGATCGCGATTCCTGGGCGGACGGCATTTGATCACGTTAGCGATGTAAACGGCTTCCCTTTTGAGACCGACGGCCCGAATCATTTCGTTGAGCAATTGCCCGGCCCGCCCCACGAATGGTTCGCCTTGCAGATCTTCCTGTTCTCCAGGCGCTTCGCCAATCACCATCCATTCGGCTTCGCGATTGCCGACGCCGAAAACGGTCTGAGTACGGCCTTGGTGTAGCGGACAGGCGGTACATCCCGCTACGCGGGCCTCCAAATCCGCCCAATCCGGCAGACAACCCGAAGACACAGCATCGATCGGAGGCGAATTCACCGCGCTTATTAGGCTCTCACTCAAGCCATCCGGCGTAGCCTGGGGTAGGTCCGGATTTTCGGCAGCCTCGAACGCGGCACGCCGCCGGGGTACCCAAACTTGGATACCCATCGAATGGAGATAATCCAGGCGTCGTTCATCGCGAGGCATAGGCCGGAACCGTTCTTAGACCGCCTCTTCGCAAAACTCGGGCATTATCAAACGTCTCCCGCCACTTGAGGATGCATGCGTTGCCGCGGCGCCAGGAGTTTGTTGACCGCATTGATGTAGGCCTTGGCCGAAGCGATCACGATATCGGTATCTGCGCCCTGGCCGTTGACGATCCGCCCGCCCTTTTCCAGGCGAACCGTCACTTCGCCCTGAGCGTCGGTGCCGGTGGTGATGTTATTGACCGAATACAGCAACAAGGTGGAGTCGGTATGAACTACGGATTCGATGGCCTTGAAGCTCGCGTCGACAGCGCCGCTGCCCTGGGCGGTGCCGCTCACTTCTTCGTTTTCGACCTTGAGCGACACTCGCGCGCAAGGAACCTCGCCCGTTTCCGAGCATACCTTGAGCGCGACAAGCTTAACCCGCTCGTCCTCCGCCTCGACGCCCGCTTCCGTGATCAAAGCCTGCAGGTCTTCATCGAAGATTTCGTGCTTTTTGTCAGCCAAGTCCTTGAAACGCTGGAATGCGTCGTTCAATTCCGCCTCGGATCCGAACTCTATCCCCAGTTCCTGCATGCGCGTGCGAAACGCGTTGCGGCCCGAATGCTTGCCCAGCACCATCCGGTTTGCAGTCCAGCCGACTTCCTCCGCGCTCATGATTTCGTAGGTCTCGCGGCTCTTCAAAACCCCGTCCTGATGAATGCCGGACTCGTGCGCAAACGCATTGGCCCCAACGATGGCTTTGTTGGGCTGCACCGGAAAACCGGTGATATTCGAGACAAGTTTGGAACACGCAACGATTTCGCGGGTGTCGATCTCGACTCGGCAGGGAAACACGTCTTTACGGGTCTTGACCGCCATGACGATCTCCTCCAGCGCGGCATTGCCGGCCCGTTCGCCCAAGCCGTTGATCGTACATTCGACCTGCCGCGCGCCGTTCATGACGGCGGATAATGAATTCGCAACCGCCAACCCCAGATCGTTGTGGCAATGCACCGAAAAGATGGCTTTATCGGAGTTGGGAATACGTTCTCTCAAACGCCGGATGGTGGCGCCGAATTGCTCCGGCACGCTGTAACCGACGGTATCGGGGATATTCAAGGTTTTCGCGCCCGCATCGATAACCGCCTCGAGTATTCGACACAGAAAATCTTCTTCCGAACGTCCGGCGTCTTCCGGCGAAAACTCGACATCATCCGTATACTGCCTCGCCCTTTTTACAGCCTTCACGGCATACTCGATCACCTGATCGGGCTCCATGCGCAGCTTTCTTTGCATATGAATCGGCGAAGTCGCGATAAACGTGTGAATACGCGCCCGATTGGCTTCCTTGAGCGCCTCGCCCGCACGGTCGATGTCCCTATCCAAAGCCCGCGCCAAACCGCATACCGTGCTTTCCTTGACCGCCCGAGCCACAGCTTGCACCGATTCGAAATCGCCGGGACTCGCCGCCGGAAAACCGGCCTCGATCACATCCACCCGCAGACGCTCGAGCGCCTTGGCGATGCGCACCTTTTCGTCCCGCGTCATCGAAGCGCCGGGACTTTGCTCGCCGTCCCGCAGCGTCGTATCGAAAATGATGAGTTTGTCGCTCATGATAAAACCTCGTCTATCTCTCGTGGCCTCTCTTCAAGAGGACCTTGCATTTATGTTCGCGCTTAGGATTTTGGAATGCGTCAAGTCTACTGCCCCTCAGGGCAGGAGACGAAGACGCAGAAGGTCGAGGAATTCAGAGCGACAGACAGCGCCGACCCGGCCGATGAGTCGGTCGGATTTCCGGCGTTGTAGGTTGGCGATTGAATGCATGGATTTGTGACTGCCTTTCGAGCAACTATATTACTCATCCGAATACCGTACAAGCGCCATAGTGGGGAATAGTTTCGCCTTATCCGGCGAAGGACTTTAATGTCAGCAGATTCCCCGTCCCTTCTCAGGTTCGGCGCTCGCTCCGCATTTTACGTCGCCCGAGCAAAGTCAGTACCGGCCCCGAAACAGCGTAAGCCGTAAACATGACAAACAGCATCAGGGGCGGATTGGTAAAAATGAAGGCGAATACCAGCATCACGAGGATAGCCCACATGAACGGCACCCGTCCGCGGAGATCCACATCCTTGAAGCTGTAGTAACGGAAGTTGCTGACCATCAGGAGCCCGGTCATCAAGGCTAGTCCGAGCGAGACATAGCGCATGGACTCGCCGGTCAGACCGTAGGTTTCGCTAAACCAGATAAACCCGGCCAAAATCGCGGCGGCGGAAGGACTCGGCAAACCTTGAAAATACCGTTTGTCCGCGGTTGCGATCTGGGTATTGAAGCGGGCCAAGCGAAGCGCTGCACCGGCGGCGTGCACGAAAGCGGCAACCCATCCGATCTTGCCCAGCGTCGTCAGCGACCAGATGTAGGCAACCAAGGCGGGAGCGGCACCGAAGGAAATCATGTCGGCCATGCTGTCGTATTCGGCCCCGAAGGCGCTCTGCGTATTGGTGAGACGCGCCACCCGTCCGTCGAGACCGTCCAGAACCATGGCAATGAAGATGGCGACGGCAGCCACTTCGAAGCGCCCGTTAAAGGCGGCGGTGATGGCGTAGAAACCGGCGAAAAGCGCTGCTGTCGTGAACAAGTTCGGCAAGAGATAGATGCCGCGCCGACGCCTCGCAGGGGGAATTTGTTCTTCCATAGTCCCGCTTTAAGTTGAATCAACCGATAATGCGGGCTAGCTTAACATAGCCCGCCGCCAGTTCGGCGGGTCGAGCACGAACCGATTGGCTCGTGCCCGGCCGAAAGCAAGAATCAGTTCTTGCTTTTATCGACGATTTTGTTGGCTTTGATCCAAGGCATCATGTCGCGCAACTTCGCACCGACCTGTTCGATTTGGTGCTCGCGACCCAGACGCCGCTTGGCCTTCAGCGTGGCGCAACCGGCCTGATTCTCCAGAATGAATTCGCGGGCAAACTCGCCGCGCTGAATTTCGCCGAGAATCTTCTTCATCTCCTTTTTCGTCTCCTCCGTGACGACACGTGGCCCGCGGGTCAGGTCGCCGTATTCGGCGGTATTGGAGATTGAATAGCGCATGTTGGCGATGCCGCCTTCATACATCAAATCGACGATCAGCTTCAGCTCGTGCAAGCACTCGAAGTATGCCATTTCGGGAGCGTAGCCGGCTTCCACCAAGGTCTCGAACCCGGCCTGCACGAGTGCCGTCGCGCCGCCGCACAATACGGCCTGTTCACCGAACAGGTCGGTTTCGGTCTCTTCGCGGAAGGTCGTTTCGATGATGCCGGCGCGTCCGCCGCCGTTTGCAGAGGCATAGGACAAGGCGATTTCCTTGGCCTGTCCCGAAGCGTTCTGATAAACCGCGATCAGGGAGGGTACGCCGCCGCCCTGGGTGTATGTCGAACGCACCAGGTGGCCGGGGCCTTTCGGCGCGATCATGATCACGTCTAGATCGGCGCGCGGCTGGATCTGTTCGAAATGGATATTGAACCCGTGGGCGAACGCCAACGCCGCACCTTGCTTGATGTTCGGTTCGATCTGCTCGGAATAGAGTTTCGCCTGGTGTTCGTCCGGAGCCAGTACCATGATGACGTCGGCTAGTTTCACGGCCTCTTCCACCGACATGACGGTCAGCCCCGCGTTCTCGGCCTTCACTGCGGAGGCCGAACCCGGACGCAATGCGACGATGACCGAAACGCCTGAATCTTTCAGGTTGTTGGCGTGAGCGTGGCCTTGCGAGCCGTAGCCGATAATGGCGACCTTCTTGTTCCGAATAATCGAAAGATCGGCATCTTTGTCGTAATAAACCTGCATGAATGGTCCTCGTGATTTATCGTTTTGGCTGATTACTATTCGTAACGAAATTAAAAACCACATCGTCACCCCGGCAGGGAAGGGGCCGATTAAAGGCCCGTTTGCGATTGGGACTGCCGGGGTCCAGTTTACAGGGACGTAGACGCTAAAACCTTCCGTGGCTTCTGGATTCCGGCACTCCCTGCCGGAATGACGGGTAATACTGGCATTTGTTATACGCTGCAGTCGTCATCGGCATTAGTTAGACGTGAAGCCCGCGGTCGCCGCGCAGAATGCCCGTTGTGCCGGAGCGCACGACCTCGATGATGGCCTCCTGATCGAGCGTCTGGAGAAACGCGTCCAGCTTGGACTTTTCGCCGGTAACCTCGATGACGTAGCTCACCGGCGTAACATCGATGATTTTTCCGCGAAAGATATCGGTCAGGCGAATGATTTCCTCCCGCGCCCTGTCGACGGCACGCACTTTCACCATCATCAATTCGCGTTCGATGTGGGAAGATTCCGAAATATCGATGAGTTTGACCACATCGATCAGCTTGTTGAGCTGCTTGGTAATCTGCTCGATGATCTCGTCGCTGCCGGTGGTAACCAGCGTCATTCGCGACAAGGACGCATCCTCCGTGGGCGCCACGGTCAACGACTCGATGTTGTATCCGCGTGCGGAAAAAAGTCCCGCCACCCGCGACAACGCCCCCGATTCGTTCTCCATCAAAATGGAAATGATGTGGCGCATCAGGCAAGCTCCCTCTCGATGGTGACGCCGGGAGCGAGGCGCATCTCATGGTGAGCCTTGCCGGCCTCGATCATCGGATATACGTTCTCGGTCGGATCGGTCAGGAAATTCATGAATACAGTACGATCCTTCAGCTTGAACGCCTCCTCCAGTGCCGGGCGCACGTCGGCGGGCTTTTCGATGTGCATGCCGATATGGCCGTAAGCTTCGGCCAGCTTGACGAAATCGGGAATGGTCTCCAAGTAGGAGTGGGAGTAGCGGCTTTCGTAGGTGAATTCCTGCCACTGGCGGACCATGCCCATGTAACCGTTATTGAGATTCACGATTTTGATAGGCGTGCGGTATTGCAGGGCCGTAGCCAACTCCTGGATGCACATCTGAATGCTCGCCTCCCCGGTTACGCAGGCCACGTCCGCATCGGGGTGAGCCAGCTTGGCGCCAATGGCCGCCGGCAAACCGAACCCCATGGTGCCGAGTCCGCCCGAGTTGATCCAGCGGCGCGGCTTGTCGAATTTGTAGAACTGAGCCGTCCACATTTGATGCTGCCCGACATCGGACGTTACGAATGCATCGCCATTGGTGACTTCGTACAACTGCTCGATGACGTATTGCGGCTTGATCAGCGGACTATTCCGATCGTAACGCAAGCAGTCCAAGGATTGCCAGCGCGCGATTTGATCCCACCATGCGGTAAGAGCATCTTCATCGGCCCGCTTCTCACTGCTCCCCAGTATCTCGATCATGTCCTCCAGGACCGGGCCGACTTCACCGACGATGGGAACGTCGACGCGCACCGTCTTCGAGATGGAAGCAGGATCGATATCGATGTGAATGATCTTCGCATGCGGGCAAAACTGGCTGAGCTTGCCGGTAACCCGATCGTCGAACCGCGCACCGACGGCGAACAGCACATCGCATTCGTGCATGGCCATATTCGCCTCGTAGGTTCCGTGCATGCCCAGCATGCCCAGAAACTGCCGATCGGTGGCCGGATAGGCCCCCAATCCCATCAAGGTACTGGTGATCGGAAATCCGAGTATCCGGGTAATTTCCTTCAACTGTTCGGACGCATTGCCCAATATGACGCCGCCTCCCGAATAGATCATCGGCCTCTTGGCGGAGAGCAACAACTCTACCGCTTTCTTGATCTGCCACCGATGCCCCTTGACCTGCGGGTTATAGGAGCGGATTGAAACCGAGCGCGGGTACTCGTAAGGAATCTTGAGATTGGGATCGGTGACGTCCTTCGGAACGTCGACCACCACGGGACCGGGTCGGCCGGTGGTGGCGATGTAGAACGCCTTCTTGATGGTCTCCGCCAGCTTGTGCACGTCCTTTACCAGGAAATTGTGCTTTACACAGGGCCGGGTGATGCCGATAGTGTCGCACTCCTGGAAGGCATCGCTGCCGATGACCGGCAAGGGCACTTGGCCGGTGATGATTACCATCGGAATCGAATCCATGTAGGCCGTCGCGATGCCGGTGACTGCATTGGTGGCTCCGGGGCCGGAAGTCACCAGCACCACGCCGGGCTTGCCGGTCGAGCGCGCGTATCCGTCCGCGGCATGGGTCGCACCCTGTTCGTGGCGCACCAGGATGTGCTTCACGTCGTCCTGTCTGAACAGAGCATCGTAGATATGCAATACGGCCCCGCCGGGGTAACCGAAAATGTATTCAACCCCTTCGTCCTTAAGACTTTGGACCAGGATTTCCGCGCCGCTGAGATCCACGGTTTCAACACCCCTAAAAAAGAATCAGGCGTTTCGAAAACGCCCGTTTCGGCCGAGACAACAAAATAAAAATAGCCGATAACGGTACTCGGATTCACATTTTCCGTCAAGCCGCGGCCACGCGGATGGCGTTCGTTCGATCCTCGCATGACGTTTCCCGGAATTGTACCGTACTTGGACAGCGGAAACGCCTCGATAGTGACTTCGGCCTCTTACGCAGCGTTGACGAACCGGTACTTTTGCTCTGGATACATTTCCACTTCGAATGGATTGGCTCCGAGCATGATGACCCGCGCCGGCGTAACAACTCCCTCGATATGCACCGCTAGTTGCCATATGCCGCGCCATCCTCGGGTCTTGCGGAACATGATTGTTCAGGAGTGGCGCCCCGGCGGTCTTCATCAAAGCTGCCCAAGGCCTTATTCGACCAAGCGGGGTGCGCGTCAGCCCTCTATGCCGCCCGCGTATCTGTACCAGTCTCTGGATTTGTCGCCGAATACCAGAAAATAAGGATTGAGCAGCGACGGCTTGGTGTTGTAAAGCAGTGGCTGACCGCGCAAGTCGGTCACCTCGCCACCGGCTTCCTTTACTATGCAATGCGCCGCCGCGGTATCCCATTCCGAGGTCAGACCGATGCGGGGATAGAGATCCGCCGCGCCTTCCGCCACCCAGCAGAGTTTCAGCGAACTGCCGATCGACATCAGTTCATGCTCGCCCAGTCGGTTCAGGTAGATTGCCAATTCCTCTGTCTGGTGCGAGCGACTACCGACCACTCTCAGCGGATAGTGAGCACTCGTCGTCACTTCGATGTTTTGCGGGGGCGAATCGTCGATCTGCCTGTAGGCGCCGCATCCCTCGGATGCAAAGTAGCAAAGATCTTTTGCCGGCGCATACACCACGCCGAGCACCGGTTGGTGACGATGAATCAAGGCCACGTTAACGGTGAACTCGCCATTTCGCTTGATAAACTCCTTGGTACCATCCAGAGGATCGATCAGCCAAAAGGTCTCCCAGTCGCTTCGCTCCTCGAACGGCAAACTTTTAGATTCTTCCGAAATGATCGGGTAGGCCGGACGCAAAGCCGCGAGCCCTTCGACCAGACAGTGATGGGAAGCGAGATCGGCCGCGGTGAGCGGCGAACTATCTTCTTTTACGCCGACGCGGAAATCCGATCCGTAGATCTCGAGGATACGACGCCCGGACTCCTTGGCGAGAGCGACTACGGTCTCGAGAAAGCGGGAGGGTTCTTTTCTGAGGGGCATGGCTTGAAATCCGCAGCTACTCACTGGATACGCTGAATGGAGGGAATCGAAGATAATGACTGAAAGCAACCGAGTAAAATATTAAACCATGATCGATTGGCGAAACATTAGCAGCGTGTTTCTCGATATGGACGGCACGCTGTTGGACCTGAATTTCGATAACCACTTTTGGCTCGAATTCGTTCCGCTGCGTTACGCCGAACGGCACGGACTTTCGGTCGCGGAAGCCAAAGCCGAATTGACACCCCGGTTCAAGGAAACCGAGGGACGACTCGAATGGTACTGCCTGGATTACTGGACTGATCGTTTGTGCCTGGACATCGTAGGCTTAAAAGCCGAAATCGCGGGACTGATAGCGATACTACCTCATGTCACCGACTTCCTCGATGCCGTACGCAAAGCCGAAAAGCGTTTGGTGCTGGTAACCAACGCACACCCGAAAAGCTTGGGTTTGAAGTTGGAGCGAACCTGCCTCCATGGTTTTTTTGACGAAATCTTCTCTTCGCATGCATTCGGATTTCCGAAGGAGCATCCCGGCTTTTGGAAAGCCCTTAGCGCCATAGAACCCTTTTCGGCGGATAAGACGCTACTGGTCGACGACAGCGTGACCGTATTACACGCCGCCCGCCAATTTGGCATCCGGCACGTAGTTGCCGTGAAGAAACCCGATAGCCGGCAACCTCCAAGAAACATCGTCGAATTCGACGCCATTGAGGACTTTCGCGAGCTAATGCCTCCAAGCTGAAATCGACCGCGGCGCCAATCCCCGAAACAAGTCCGTCGCCCCCATTTGCCCGTCCGTCCGCGAGCCGATTCCGGTGTTTACCGAAGGCAATTTACGTACGGAACCATGGGGCTTGAAATTGTCATTCGTTTAAGCTGAAATGCACGTACGCAAGGGAAAGCTGCACCATTCCCATTCGTACTGGCCGTTGGCGCCCCAGTCCCTTCCAATTTCCCCGTTGAGACCGTGAGGAGTTCATTGTGAGCGAACGCATACTTCAAGTTACCGATGCCGAATTCGAGGATAAGGTCCTCAAAGCGAGCGGCCCTGTACTAGTCGATTTCTGGGCCGAATGGTGCGGTCCCTGCAAGATGATTGCACCTATTCTGGAGGAGGTCGCTGGGGATTATGAAGGTAAGCTGACGATCGCCAAGCTCAATATCGACGACAATCCTGGAACGCCCCAGCGCTACGGCGTACGCGGAATTCCAACGCTGATTTTGTTTAAGAACGGCGAAGTGGAAGCCACTAAGGTGGGAGCCTTGGCCAAATCGCAACTGGCTGCATTCCTTGACGCCAATATTTGAGCATCCGGCATGTGCGGGCCGGTTCTGACTAGACGGCCTCGCACGCCTGTGCTAACTTTGGTGTAACTCTTAACGTCGTCCTCTTAACCGGGCCACTTCCGGCCGTTCTCTCCAAGCTCGTCTCTCATACGAGCGCAATTCCTTAGATCATTTACATCTGCTCTTCACTAACGTCTATGAATCTGACCGATCTTAAACGCAAACCCGTTTCCGAACTCATCGAAATCGCTGAATCACTCGACATCGAAGGCGTTGCTCGAACGCGCAAACAGGATTTGATCTTTTCGATCCTGAAAAAACAGGCCAAAAGCGGGGAAGATATCTACGGCGACGGGGTATTGGAAATCCTGAGCGACGGATTCGGCTTTCTGAGGTCCGCCGACAGCTCCTTTTTGGCCGGACCCGATGATATTTACGTCTCGCCCAGTCAGATTCGTAGATTTAGCTTACGAACCGGAGACACGATTTCCGGAAAGATTCGTCCGCCCAAGGACAACGAGCGCTACTTCGCAATGCTCAAGGTCGAGCAAATCAACTATGAGCCGCCGGAAAACGCCAAGCACAAGATCTTATTCTCTAACCTAACTCCCTTATTTCCTGTCGAACGCCTGCAACTGGAGATCGGCAACGGAACCACCGAGGATTTGACCGCTCGGGTGATCGACCTGGTCGCACCGATCGGCAAAGGGCAGCGCGGCTTGATCGTGTCGCCGCCGAAAGCCGGCAAGACCATGATCCTCCAGAACATCGCCCATTCGGTCGCCGAAAAGAACCCTGAATGTTACCTGATCGTCCTACTGATCGACGAACGGCCGGAAGAAGTCACCGAGATGCAGCGCAGCGTCAAGGGCGAAGTCGTATCCAGCACCTTCGACGAACCGCCGGCGCGTCACGTGCAAGTGGCGGAGATGGTCCTGGAAAAAGCTAAGCGCTTAGTCGAGCACAAGCGCGATGTCGTCATCCTCCTCGACTCTATCACCCGCCTCGCCCGAGCTTACAACACAGTGATCCCGTCCTCGGGCAAAGTGTTGACCGGCGGCGTGGACGCCAACGCCCTGGAACGTCCCAAGCGCTTTTTCGGTGCCGCTCGTAACATCGAGGAAGGCGGCAGCCTCACGATCATCGCTACCGCACTGATCGATACCGGGTCGCGCATGGACGAAGTGATCTACGAAGAATTCAAGGGCACCGGCAATATGGAATTGCACCTCGAGCGGAAAATCGCCGAGAAGCGCGTTTATCCGGCCATCAATATCAACCGATCCGGAACCCGCCGCGAGGAATACATCGTTCCGGCGGACGAACTGCAAAAATGCTGGATTTTACGCAAAATCCTGCAACCGATGGACGAAATGGCAGCCAGCGAATTCCTGCTGGGCAAACTGAAGGACACCAAGACTAACGCCGAGTTCTTCGACATGATGAAGCGCTGAAGGAGCAAGAAAAGCCCCTCCTTCAAGCCGATCCAAGCCGTTCAGCTCAAAACAAGCCGTATAATCATCCTTCGGACGATTCGCTCGTCTCCCCGATTGCCGGAAGTTCCAGCTTTAGCGCGGCGTACATGTCGTCTTCGACGTCCAGATCGACTTTCTCCAAAATACTTTTTGGGAGCCGTTTGTTCACTTTTGCGCCCAGTTCCACAAAACTTTCCGCCTGCCGGATTAAATTGCCGCGCCCGCGGGTAAGTTTATTCATCGCGTCGTCATAAGTCTTGTGGACGCTGCTGAGCTGGGTGCCCAATTTTTCCAAGTCTTCCACGAATCCGCGCAATTTGTCGTAAATCGAGCCCGCCTTGTCCGCGATCAACTTCGCATTTTCATTCCGCCGCTCGTAGCGCCAAATGTTTTCTATGGTACGTAAAGTAGCCAGCAAGGTGGTCGGGGTCACCACTACGATATTGCTGGAGAACGCATCCGAGAACAGCTTGTCGTCGTGCTGGAAGGCCAGCATGAAAGCCGACTCGATCGGCATGAACAGCAGAATAAAATCCAGAGAGCGCAGCCCATTCAAGCCGGAATAATCTTTCTGCGCCAAGGTTTTGATATGGTTACGCACGGCCAGAACATGCTCGCGCACCGCCGACTCCCGCTCCGGTCCGTCGTCCAGGGAACAGCAGCGGTCGTAAGCCACCAGCGAGACCTTGGAATCGATGATGATGTCCTTGCCTTCCGGCAGGTGCACGATGACATCGGGTCGAAATAAGCGATTTTCGCCGTCGCGATAACCGCCTTGAGTTTCGTATTCGATGCCCTTGCGCAAGCCGGACTGCTCCAACACCCGCTCCAGAATCAGTTCCCCCCAGGCGCCTTGCAATTTTTTGTCGCCTTTCAACGCGCGAGTCAGATTGACCGCTTCCTGGTTGATACGCTGGGTCTGCAAGCGAAGGTTCTCGATCTCCTGGCGCAGGGATGCCCTGTCCTTCGCGTCGTGGAGATGCATTTCGTCCACCTTCTTTCGGAAATCGCCGAGTTGTTCGCGAAACGGCGTCAAAACGCCGTCGAGTTGGCTCTTGTTCTGTTCGGTGAATTTCTGCGTCTTTTCCTCGAGTATTTTCTGCGCCAGATTTTCGAACTGGGTGAACAGTTGAACTTCCGCGTTACGAAGCAGCGCCAGCTTTCCTTCGGTGTTTTTCTCTTCGTTCTCGAGGCGCGTCCTGAGTTCGGCGCATTCCGTCCGCGCGGCCGTAAGCTGCTGGCTTGTTTCGGCCAGTCTGCTTTCCAGTAGCGGGATGCGTCCCGCTTTTTCTTCAGCGACGGCCAGCCCCGTGCTCAACGAATAGACTCGATCTTGGCGATCAGCCAGCTCTTCCGACAATTCAGCAATTTTCTGCGCCTGCTCCTCAGTCAATCGCCGGCACAATTCCGGATGATGTCCTCTGTGGCGCAAAGACGCTATCAGCCATCCGACGGACAGTCCCAAAAGCATGCCGACAGCCAGAATCAGAGAAGGCGGCAGCTTATCGATATTCGCCACCCAATGTGTATTATCCATCGGCCCACGCTGCCCGGAAAAAAGACCTGATCATCGAGATTTACTGGGGGGGAAGCAACACGACGACCTGATCGTTCTCGCTCGTTCTCAGGACGAACGGACGAAGCGACAGGAGATCATCGGTCAAGATGTTGAGTGCGTCCGTACCGTCGACTGCCTCTTCGGACAACTTCAGGATACCGAAGACATTACGCTCCTCCAAAAAGGCGACACTTCCCAGCCAGATTGGGATGGCTCCCGGCTGCAACTGTTGTCCGCTCGGCCAGAAACGAACGATCAACCACCGCCCGTCGGAAGTCGCCTTGATCATACGAAGAGTATCCACATCGATCTGGTTGAAGTGAGGTAAAACCGGCAAGTCCGCCATTCCGGTCTGAGGATTCAGAAAGTGCAGCGCCTGGGTCGGTGTCAAAGGCTTCGGCTCTTGCCAGCCAAGTTTAACCAGATCCGAATGGATAGTATCGATCGACGATGCCCATTGAACACTGAGCGCCTGCTCGGATCGGCCGATCGTCTTCACCCGGTAGGCCGGCAAAAACCGCCAGCCCTGTTCGAGCCAGTGCTCCTCGCTTACGCTTAGAAGCGGTCGCCGATAGTAAAACTCTTCCAGCGAGTGGCTATACCAAACAACCGCCCCGATGCCCACTAGGGAAACCATCACGATCCCGATCAAGCCTCTGATCGGTACATCGCCGTGCCGATGGCGCCGATAGGCCACCCCCAGCAGGACCAGCCAGATCAGAACCATCGACAGAGTAAAGCAAGCCGCGAGAAACTCGCCCGTATCGGCATAGACGCGAGCGAACGCGATAACGGTGACCAGCAGGGTCGCCCCGGAGTAAATCAACCAGCGCCAACGCGGCGTCGCGCTGTCCGCGGTCAACACTGCCGCAAAACCGTACACCGCGCCGCCGTTCAGGACATGACTATCGATCAGCGGATTATCGTCAACGAAACGGCAGACCGTTCCGAGCGCCAACGCGAAAATCAGCGCTCCCAGGAAATGCGCCCCGGCGACAGCTTGCTTTCGGATCAATAACCAGCCGAGCACGACCGCCGAGAAAACCGACACGGACAAGGTCTCGCCCAATTCCTCGAACACGATCAAGGCATAATCGGACCAAGGAGTTCGCCAGGCTTCCAAGGACACGGGCACCGAATCGGCTGGTACCAAGAAGCAGGCCAGCAAACCAGACAGGCCCAAAATCGCCGCCCACACCGATAGGCCGGCGTAATCGCGTTGCTCAGGATCGATGAGGGGAGCGGTGAGACGTCCCAGCAGGGGGTGCTCTCGGCTAAGGTCGAACGTCGCCAGAATGAGCTGGTGCGCCCGGGGCTGGAAGTAAAGATAAAGATGCTTGCTCAACCAAGCCCCGAACCATAGGACCACTAGCAACGCAATCAATAGGGCGGCCAAGCGTCCGGTCACCTTTGACGCCAGATCGAGGGATGCGCCGAAGGCCATGCCCGGCAGCAAATATGCGGGACCCCAGAGAACGGCGGACAACACATTGATATAAACGAACCGCCGCGCCGGCATCGTCAGCATGCCCGCCACCAAGGGGATCACCGCACGGACCGGGCCGACGAAACGCCCGAACAGCACGCTCCGTCCCCCGTAGCGGTGAAAATAATCGATGCCGCGGTCGATCATTCCCGGATAGCGCTTAAACGGCCACAGAGACGACAAGCGATCGCGATAACGCCATCCCAGCCAAAAGCTGATCCCGTCGCCGACTACCGCTCCGGCTATCGCGTAAGCGCAGGTCGGAGCAAAGGAAAGAGCTCCGGCGCCTACGAGCGCCCCGGCGGCGAACATCATGGCGACGCCGGGAACCACTAGCCCCACCACTGCCAAGGATTCGGCCATGGCAATCAAAAAGACCGCTAGGCCGGCGTAGTGGGGATG
>NZ_JBDIVO010000098.1:0-14316 GCF_039794385.1 Methylocaldum sp.
CTGTTGCCGCGCTCGGGACTCGGACACAAGCACGGCATCGTGCTCGGCAATTTGGTCGGCCTGATCGATTCCGATTACCAGGGCCAGGTTTTCGTCTCCTGCTGGAACCGGGGAACCGAATCCTTCGAAATCCAGATCGGCGACCGTGTTGCGCAGATGGTGTTCGTGCCGGTAGTGCAGGTGGAATTCGAACGGGTCGATGACTTCGAAACCAGCCGAAGAGGCGCTGGGGGCTTCGGACATACGGGGCATCAATAGGATTCAGACATCCGGCGGAACAGCGTGCTTCCGCCCCACTCTCCTGGAGTCATCCGTGAAAAAGCAAGAGTCCATCGAAATCAACTCCGCAACCCACATCGCGCACGTCCTGATCGAAGCGCTGCCTTACATCCGGCACTTCAAAGGCAAGACCGTAGTCGTCAAGTACGGCGGCAATGCCATGACCGAGGAACGGCTCAAGAACAGCTTCGCCCGGGACATCGTGTTGCTGAAGCTCGTCGGCATCAATCCGGTCGTCGTCCACGGCGGCGGCCCCCAAATCGGCAATCTGCTGCAACGTTTGGGCAAGACCAGCGAATTCGTGCAAGGCATGCGGGTGACCGATGCCGAAACCATGGATGTAGTCGAAATGGTGCTCGGCGGCCTGGTCAACAAGGAAATCGTCAATTTGATCAACCGGCATGGCGGTTCGGCGGTCGGACTGAGCGGCAAGGACGGCGACTTAGTGCGTGCCCGCAAGATCGTGGTCAAGCAGCGTTCTCCCGAAACCGAGGAACCCGAGATCATCGATCTGGGCCATGTCGGCGAGGTCGAGAGCATCGACTCGTCCGTGGTGGACATGCTGGTACAGGGGGATTTCATCCCGGTCATCGCACCGATCGGCGTCGGTGCCGACGGTTTTTCCTACAACATCAATGCCGACTTGGTGGCGGGCAAAATGGCGGAGGTCTTGAAAGCCGAAAAGCTGATACTTTTAACCAACACCAAGGGCATTCTGGACAAGGAAGGAAGTCTATTGACCGGGCTATCCCTGTCCGAAGTGGATGATTTGATCTCGGACGGCACCATTACCTCCGGCATGATCCCGAAGGTGCGCTGCGCCACGGACGCTCTCAAAGGCGGCGTCGCCAGCGTTCACATCATCGACGGACGGATCGACCACGCCGTGCTGTTGGAGCTTTTCACCGATCAGGGGATCGGCACGCTCCTGATGCGTCGCTAACGGAACCGGCGCTTGAAACCTCGAAAAACCGCCTTCCCGGCGGTTTTTCTCTTCGCCAAGCCCAAACGCGGTTTCGGCTTGGCTTACGTTTTCAGCCGCTTACGCGGCCGAAAACGACGGGGCATCTCTGCCCCGTACGAGCACCTCGAAGTTTTTCGAGGTGCCCGCTCACGAAACTCACCCAGGACCGGCCAAACCGGCCTCTACGTAAGGCTTGAAACCGGCACGGATCTGGCGAACTTCGGGGCTTGCGCAAAGCGTTTCGCCGACTGTCGACGGCCGGCACCGTATGTCGAGAAAAATGACGTTCTCGGTTTTGCGGGTGATGCGGGTAACGGTTGTAGTGAACTCCCGCTCGTCACGGGGAGCCGCCGTTTGCAGGATTTTGTCGTTATCGATGGATAACGGCGTATCGGTATGTTCGAGCAGGTAAGCTCGCGCAAGGCTCCACGCCTTGTCGCACATCGCTCCCGCTGAGCAGGAAACAGCGCTGACGATGATGTTCCCGGTATCGGACTTATCCGCGCTATTCGGCGACTCGATCCAGGTTTGATGCCATCTCAAGCCGCGCTTCGGGTCGTTGATCGCTTTGAAGCGGGCGATGTCCTTGGCAAAGCTATCCGAAATTGAGGCTTTTTCGGCTTCGATGCGCTTTATTTTCGCCTCGTGACCGGCGATCTGTCGTCGTGCCGCTTCCATTGTGTCGCGTAGACTTTTTGGAAGCGCCTGCCCTTTTTTCTCCAGATCTGCGGCGCGCTTTTCCTGTCCGTCCAATAACGCCTGTTGGCGCTGTTTATTGGCTTCGGTCACCTTGATCAAGGAATCCAGCATGTTCAATTTTCCTTGCAAGGCCAGGTTGATCTCTTCCTCGCTGCGGTAGGTTCTGAGCAGCGCCAAATCCCGATCCCGCTGCCCGGCCAAAATCCGCTCCTGGTCGAGACGCAACTGTTTGAGCTGGTTTTCGCCCTCGATTTGCTCCGGCGACTTGGCCCCCTCGAGCACTTCCACCTCATGCCCTTGGGCATCGAGCTTGGAGCGGCGGTGCTTGGCCTCCTCGGGCGGAACCCGGTCGGAGTAATGCACGGCGCCTTTTTCGTCGACCCACCGGTAAGTCGCGGCATCGCTGCCCGCCCCATAAACGGCGACGGCAAACGTGATCCAGGCAACGCGAAAACCGGTTAGAGGTGTCATAACACGCCGAATCGGGACTGGTATTCCCGAATCGCTTCAACGTCCGTGCGACGATTGGCCTTCTGAAGAAATTCGAGAATATTGCGCAGCGTGACGATGGAATAAACCGGCAACTGAAACTGATTGGCGACTTCCTGCACCGCGGAAAGCTCGCCCCGTCCCTTTTCCTGCCGATCCAGGGTGATCAGAACGCCGCTTGGTACCGCCCCGGCAGCCCGGATGATGTCCACCGACTCCCTCACCGAGGTACCAGCCGTAATCACGTCGTCGACGATCAGCACCGAACCTGTAAGCGGCGCTCCCACGAGCGAACCGCCCTCGCCGTGATCCTTGGCCTCCTTGCGATTGAAGGCGAACGGGACTTCCTCCCCGGTTTCCCGGGCCAGGGCCATGGCCGCGGCGCAAACCAGGGGGATACCTTTATAAGCCGGGCCGTACAAGACATCGGCCTTGATGCCCTCGTGCAACATGGTCTTGGCATAGAACTCGCCGAGCTTTGCCAGACGGGCTCCGGTATCAAAGAGCCCGGTATTGAAGAAATACGGACTGTGCCGACCGGACTTCAGGGTGAAATCACCGAAGCGCAAGACGCCGCATTGGAGTGCGTATCCGATAAATTCCGCTTGGAATGGCTGCATGTATCGGGCTATATCTCTGTAATCTCGTTTTCTAAAGCCGCCGGCGAGCGAGTAGCGACGATGATTTCGCACCGCTTCGCCGACGAAAAGGGTCTGATGTGCTTATTGAACTTTAGCACATCGGCGCAAGCGGCCCGGTTAAGGCACGGCTACCCGGCGAAGCAGCTCCTGGACAACGCGGTCCGACGACACGCCTTCCGCTTCCGCCTCATAGCTCAAGATCAAGCGATGGCGCAGCACGTCCGGAGCAATGGATTGAATGTCCTCGGGCGTCACGTAATCGCGTCCGTACAGCCAGGCTCGGGCACGGGCGCACCGGTCCAGGGCTATGCTGGCGCGGGGACTCGCGCCGTATTGCAGCCAGCGTTCGAGTTCCTTGCCGTAAGCTCCGGGGTTGCGGGTACTCAGCACCAGTTGCAGCAGATATTCCTCCAGGGTATCGGCCATATAGAGATCGAGCACTTCTTGCCGCGCCGTAAACAAGGTCTCTTGGCTGACGGACTTGAACTCCGCCTCCGAGGCGGCACGTCCGCGCCGGGATTCTTCCCGCACCAGCCGCAGAATCGCGCGCTCGTACTGGGCTTCGGGATAACCGATCCGGATATACAACATGAAACGGTCCAACTGCGCCTCGGGCAGCGGATACGTTCCTTCCTGTTCGATGGGATTTTGTGTCGCCATCACCATGAACAGATCCGGCAGCTTGTAGGTCACGCGACCGACGGTAATCTGGCGTTCCGCCATCGCTTCGAGCAGGGACGACTGCACCTTGGCCGGCGAACGGTTGATCTCGTCGGCCAGCACCAAATTATGGAACAACGGTCCGGGCTGAAAATGGAACGAACCGTCCTGAGGACGATAGATCTCGGTGCCGGTCAGATCGGCCGGCAGCAAGTCCGGGGTAAATTGAATGCGGTGAAAATCGCCCTCGACGGCCCGGCTCAGCACGTTGATCGCCCGAGTCTTGGCAAGGCCGGGCGCACCTTCCACGAGAATGTGCCCGTCCGCGAGCAGCGCGATCAGCATCCGCTCGATCAGAGTATCCTGTCCGATTACCTGGGCCGCCACAAACTGGAAGAGCCGTTGCACATCCTGTTGAGCGGGCGATAAAGTCCTTTCGGAAATTTCGTTCTCTTGAAACATGAGTAACGTATATCCCTCTTGAGTGAGTCGATTCGCAGGCGCTTCAAAACGATGGATTATAATTGAAGTCATCGTCCCGCAGCGCGCGGATTGCTCCGATCCGGCCTCTCAGAAAATGAAACAATCTCCGACACTACCGATTTTCCTCCCGGCCGGCCGACGCGCGCTTTTATTGATGTGCGCCCTGCTGGTTTCCTGTATGACCTATGAGAACCGCATTCCTCCCGTGCCGCTGCCCTCGTCGAACCGCGATCACGTGGACGTGGAGGGCGCTCGCGTGGCGGCAGAAGCTTACGCTGATCCCGAACAGGCAGAGCAAGCGTTCGGATTCGACATACGCAAAGCCGGACTACTCCCGGTACGTCTCCTCATCGATAATCAAAGCGCGAGCGTCGTCAGGGTCAACCCGCAGCAAACGTTTCTGATCGATCAGGACGCTCAGGCGTGGCCGCTGCTGACCGGCGAGCAAGCCCATAACCGCGTGGCGAGTGCCATGCAGTTCGGCACCCTGATGGGCAATGCGGCGCGAGGCGCCGCATGGGGCGCCGGTGCCGGTGCGCTGACCTCGTTCGCTATCGGGATGATCTTGTACGGCGGGTTTGGCGACGGACTCAGCAACAATCTGCCCGAACACGCCGCCGCGGGCGCCGGTGTCGGAGCAATCGTCGGCGGAGGACAAGACTCGCAAGACCTGGAAGACCGCATACGCCGGGATTTGATCGGAAAATCGCTGCGCAACCAGCGATTGCAACCAGGGGAACTGGCTTACGGCTATCTGTTTTTTCCCGGAAAAGAAGAAGCCCGAAGCGCCAAAATCCTGCGCATCGGGCTCGAGCTCGACGGTTATCCGCAGGTCGTCAACCTGCCGCTAAAAACCGCGCCGCGCTGATCGCCCATCTTCAGCCCGGTCAGCGGCCTATAGCCCGGTAGCCGATGTCGGTGCGGTAATACATGTTTTCCCAGCGGATTTCTCGCACCTGTTCATACGCTTTCCGCTGAGCTTCCAGAACGGATTCGCCCAAGGCGCACACACAGAGCACGCGTCCTCCGGCCGTAACGATCTTGCCGTCCGACCGCGCCGTACCGGCATGAAAGACTTTGGTATCCGCACTCGCCTTCTCCGGCAAACCTTGGATTTCGTCGCCCTTGGCATAGTCGAAGGGGTATCCGCCCGCCGCCAATACGACGCCCAACGAGGCGCGCTCGTCCCATTCGGCACTAACCCGGCTCAAGCGTCCTTCCACTGCGCCAAGACACAGATCGACCAGATCGCTCTTGAGCCGCATCATGATCGGCTGGGTTTCGGGGTCGCCGAAACGGCAGTTGAACTCGAGCACCTTGGGCGTGCCGTCCGGCGTGATCATCACCCCGGCATAAAGAAAGCCGGAGTAAGGGATGCCGTCCGCCGCCATTCCGCGCAGCGTGGGCTCGATCACTTCCTTCATGATGCGATCATGGATTTCCGGCGTCACCACCGGGGCCGGCGAATAAGCGCCCATACCGCCGGTATTGGGGCCTTTGTCTCCGTCGTCCCGCGCCTTGTGATCCTGGGACGTCGCCATGGGCAGGACGTCCAGCCCGTTGGCCATGACGATGAAGCTGGCTTCCTCGCCTCTCAGGAATTCCTCGACCACGACTCTATGGCCCGCAGAACCGAAGGCATTGCCCGACAACATGTCGGTTACGGCATCTACCGCCTCCTGTTCCGACTGAGCGATGACCACACCCTTGCCGGCGGCCAATCCGTCCGCCTTGATCACGATCGGCGCACCTTTTCGCCGGATATAGGCGACCGCCTCGTCGACCGCCGTAAACGTTTGGTATTCGGCGGTCGGAATACCGTGGCGAGCCAGAAAATCCTTACAGAATGCCTTGGAGCCCTCAAGCTGCGCGGCAAGCCGAGTGGGGCCGAAGCACTTGAGCCCCGCCGCGCGGAATTCGTCCACGATGCCGGCCACCAACGGAGCTTCGGGACCGACGATCGTAAGATCGATGGCCCGCTCCTTAGCGAATGCCAACAAGCCCGGAATATCCTCGGCCGCAATCGGACGATTCTCCACTTTCGGCTCGGCAAGCGTTCCGGCATTGCCGGGTGCGACGAAAACCGTCTCCACTTTGGGAGACTGCGCTGCTTTCCAGGCTAAAGCGTGCTCACGTCCGCCGCCGCCGACTATCAGTACTTTCATGGTTTTATTGCAGTTGATTTAAAGGATGGATCAAAGAATGGTAAAAACCCGCGATGCCGTTGAGAACGAATTGCGCCGCAAGCGCCGCAAGCACGATGCCAAGGACGCGGGTAATGATATGCACCTTGCTTTCGCCGAGGTATCCCGTAACGATTTCGCTGACGTACAACAGCAACCACGTGATCAGATAAATTGCGGCGATGACGCCGGCAAGCACGCTCATGCGACGGGTATCCGTACCGGCTCTATTGGCTAGCAGCAGAACGGCGGTAATGGTGCCGGGCCCGGAAAGCAAGGGTATTGCGAGCGGGAAAATCGCGATGTCTTCGCCTGCCGTGCGCTTTTCCTCGACTTTAGGCGCCTGAAGGCCGGCACGCTGCCCGAACAGCATGGGCATTGCGGTCACGAAAAGGAGAATGCCTCCGCTGATCGCGAACGCGTGCACGGTAACCCCGAGATGCGCGAGCAGATATTTGCCGGCCAGCAGAAAAAAAACCGTTACGCCGAAAGCGATGAGCAAAGCGCGGCTCAAGGTCTTGCGCCGCTCGCTTTTTCCCAGTCCGCGGGTCAAAGCGATAAACATCGGTGCCGCGCCGGGCGGATCAACGACCACGGCCAAAGTCAGAAAAGCCGTTAGCGCAAACTGAAACAAGCCTTCTTCCATCAACCGTTCGGCTGCGCCTGTACGGACGTCAGAAACCGAAGTCCTCCGCTCCCGCAAATCACATATCGCACTTTCAGATGGTTTCCCGTTGCGAACAGGACCGGCAGTTGGGACTTCTTGTCTTCCGGCACGCCATCGACATCCAAGTAATACTTATTCGTCACGCCTTCCTCGTCGGTCAGCAACACGCCTTTTTCGTAAGCGTCGAAAATATCCTTCCCGCCCATTTCCTTGACGATCACTTCGTGTGCATTCTTCTCGGCTTCGCAACCAGGCCCGCCCTGTCCCGCGATGGAAATTTCGACCGCAGCCGGAACCTCTACTTGCGGCTCCGGAATCGGTGCTCTACCGGGCTCCTGAGGCGCCGGCGGAACCGGCGGGATAACCTCTTCGGTAGGCGGTTTTCTGCCCACGATAAACAAGGCGGCCACGATCAATACGACCAACGCGACAGCAATGACTATGGCCCACCGGGCCCATCGAACAATCGAAACTCTCTGCTTCTCCGGCTGCATATCTTCTCATCCCTTGCATAAGTCAAATGAACTCTTGGATTCCGTAAACGCCGACCTTCTCCCCGGTAGATGTCCCTGCGGCATCTCTACACGATCGGATACTACGGCGGATTCGAAAATCAAATGCCAGCGTCCTTCAGCATGGTCTCAAGCTTCGTCGGGGAAAATCCGGTCATTTTTTCATTTCCGACCAGGATGACCGGAACGGCCCTGCCACCGAGCTGATCGAATCGAGTCTTGGCGGACCGAGATTTCTCGATATCGAATTCATCGTAGGCAATACCGTGGCTTGCCATATACGATTTCGCCTTCCGGCACACGCCGCACCATTCGGTGGTAAAAATCGTCACTTTCTGGGATACCGCGGCGTCTTCAACCGATGAAACTTCGGGCGAGCCCGAGTAAGAGTCGATCTCGACGAGTTCGACTTTGGCACTGTTGCCGCCTTCCGCACGACTATCGGTGTACGTCACTTTTCCGTCGGGACCCGTTACCTTATATACCTCGGCTTTACTCGCGGAACCGAAAGCGACGACAAAGCACAGAACAACGAAGGACAAGCATTTCTTCATTAAACCCTCCGGTAGCGTGTATCGGGCCTGACGAGTCCGGCGAAACCGCAACGTCCCGTATAAGCGGACACGTCTGGCAGCCCTTGTCTCCATCTTCTTAAGGCCATTCTGCGAAAACATTCGAAGGAGCAACTATAGCGCATCGGGTACGACTGTTTACACTTCCGGGCCTTCGACGATCAACACTACAAACGTTCGATTGGGGCGACCCGCCCCGACATCACTCGGAACATCTCCGGAAAAGTATTTGTCTCAGGTTAAAGCCTTATCCTAGAGAAAACCGACAGTGCACTTGGATTGCCGGGAAAAGTCATCGACGTCGCTGGTAACGTGGGAGATTCGCGTCCGCTCGATGTTTCCGGTGGATAGATACGACTAAGGAGATCAGACGTGAACCGCCGCACTGTACCGATACTGCTCTGTTCGATTATTGCCGCGGGCATGGCTCATGGAAGCAACGGAAACACCTTGCCCCTTCGGTTCGACGCTGTTCTCAGCGGTTCCGAGGAAATACCCGCACCAGTGACCACCTCGATGTCGGGCCAAGCGGGTTTCGAATTCAATCCGGACGAAACCGTGATGTCGTTCATCTTGGCTCTCACCAATGGGGTAAACGTCACCGGAATCCAGCTGCATTGCGGTCCAGTAGGCGCGCCCGGGCCCGCAATCGTTCCGCTTCTGAATGCGATTCAGGGCAGCTGGGACGGCACACTGCAAGTACAATCGACCATAACCGGAGCCAATATCATTCAAGGGGTAGATTGCGTTTCCACGATCGGAAGAAACATAGCCACGCTTCCGGATTTGGCTGCGGCCATGAGAGACGGCAACATCTTCGTGAATGTCAGCTCGGCCGCATTTCCGGAAGGAGAAATCCGGGGGCAGGCACAGGTAAGCTCGGGTGATTTGATCTTATTGTCGCTGACCGGAACGCCCGATTCCGTCGCCCGAGTGCCCTTGCAGATCGGCGGAGAATCCGGCACCGTCGTCAGAATCGTGACCGAATCGCCCGTAACCGTGATCTCGCAGCCGAGCGGTTTCAATCCGCCGCTGAGAGAATTTCCGTCCTCGAGCTTTAATCCGCCCCTCAGAGATATGTCGACCTTTCCGTCCTCGGGCTTGAATCCCCCGTAGAAACGAGCCTTCAATGACCTTCGTGCACGTTAAAAGACGACGCGCCGCACGATCGGCCGATGCGCCGTAGTTTTTTGACTCAGCTTCTTGCAGCGAACACCACCACGGGCGTCTGCGTTTGCGTGAGCACGAAGCTCACGGGGTATTGACGGTTCGGCTCAGCCAGCGCGGCAGTGAACACCTCCGCCTTATTGGCGCCGCCGAACTGTAGATAGACTCGTCGGGCGTGCAAAATCCAAGGCAAGGTCATACTCATGCGTTCGGTTGGCGCGACTGCGCCCACTTGAGCGAGACAGGGCGGCGTATCCGCGACCGAACCTCCCAGAGCCAAACCGGCGTCTAAATTGGGACTGGCTGGGAATAGCGAGGCGGTGTGACCGTCGTCTCCCATGCCGAGAATCAGCGCCGCGAATGGCAGGGGCAGGCTTTCGAAAGTGGCCGCCAAGATCGCCTCGGCGTCTTCGGCGGACGCATTGCCGGTATAGAGCGGCACGAAACGAGCCGCCGCCGCGCGACCTTGCAGCAGATGAGTCTTGACCAGGGCGGCATTGCTGGCCGGATCGGTTTCAGGCACCCATCGCTCGTCCACTAGCGTGACGACCACGCGTGCCCAGTCCAAGTCTTCGTCGCGCAAAGCTTCGAACACGGGCACCGGCGACCGGCCGCCCGATACGGCCAACGCGGCCCGAGGCTCGGTCTGCAACACCGCGCGCAAGTCGGCAGCCACCGCGGCGGCGAGTGCCGGTGCGAGGCTTGCGTTATCGTCAAACCATCGAATGTCTACCATGTCTTAACCCTCGTCATGCCAGCCAAAACCGTCGCGCGACAGCAGCTCGGAAGATGCGGACGGCCCCCAGGTTCCTGCCGCATAAGGTTTCGGACCGCTCGGATCGGCGGCCCACGTGTTCAGAATCGGCTCGACCCAGCGCCAGGCCAGCTCCAGCTCGTCCTGGCGCACGAACAGCGCCTGGTTGCCACGGATGGTATCGAGCAGCAGGCGTTCGTATGCCTCGGCCCGGCGGCCCTTGAATTTTCCCGAGAAGTCGAGATCGAGCGACACCGGCTGAAGCTCCATCGAATCGCCCGGTGCCTTGGCGTTGAGGTACAAACGAATGTATTCGTCCGGCTGCAGGCGGATGACCAGCTTGGACGGCGCGCGCGAACCGCTGCTCGGCAGAGGAAAGATATGATGCGGCACATCATGGAAATGGACAACGATTTCAGCCAACCGAGTCGGCAAGCGTTTACCGGTGAACAGATAAAACGGCACTCCGGCCCAACGCCAATTGGCGATCTCCGCCTTGATGGCCACGAAGGTTTCCGTCTTGCTGCCGGCCGGGATATTGTCCTCTTCCAAATATCCCTTCACCTGACGGCCGCCCGAAACGCCCGCGCGGTATTGCCCGCGTACGGTCTTGGTCAAAACATCTTCCCGAGTGAACGGCACCAGACACTCGAGCACCTTGAGCTTTTCGTTGCGGATCGCGTCGGAATCGAGGCTGGCCGGCGGCTCCATCGCGACAAAACACAACAGTTGCAGCAAATGGTTTTGCACCATGTCGCGCAATGCGCCGGTTTTGTCGTAGAACCCTCCGCGGCTGCCGATTCCGACATCTTCGGCAATCGTGATCTGAACGTTGCTGATCCACATTCGGCGCCACAGCGGTTCGAACAACGAGTTGCCGAAGCGCAGCGCCATCAGGTTCTGTACCGACTCCTTACCCAGGTAATGATCGATTCGATAGACTTGTTTTTCGTAGAAGAACCGATCCACATCCGCGGTGATCGCATTGCTCGATGCCAGATCGTGCCCCAGCGGCTTCTCCAGCACGACGCGGCTATTCGGACCATTAAGCCCTTGCCGGGTGAGATTGCTGCAAATCGTCGCAAACAGGAACGGTGCGGTGGACAGATAGAATACGGTTACCTCGGCAGGGGACTGCTTCAGCAAGGTTTTCAATGCCACGTATTGCTCCTGCTGGGTGGCATCGAGTTTCAGGTAGGTCAGGCGCGAGAGAAACGTCGCCCACACCGCATCGTCCCAGTCGGCCTTGGGCACGAATTGCCTGACCTTGTCATCCACCATGGCGAGGAAAGCCTCTTGCGTCAGGTCCAGCAGATCGAGACAGAGGATGCGGCCCGACTCCACCAGCCGGCCGGTCTTATGGCACTGGTACATCGCCGGCAATAATTTGCGCGTGACCAGATCACCGGCACCGCCAAAAAAAACCAGGTTGAACGATCGGGGAAATGGGAGCTGACTCACCGCAGAAACCTCTTGTTAAAGATCGTGCCGATTATGGCTCGGCCGAGCTCATGTTGTATAAAGGCAGACCCGGAAAACCCGGATGAAAAAACCTTGCAATACTACTCGCCGCCCCTCCCACTGTCCAGCCGCCCCTGGGCCGAACGGCCGCGTTTCTTGACACGCTTTTGCGGCTTGGATTAAATGTGGCGCCTGCGCCCCGTTGCAGGGCATGCTCTTGCCCATCGCCGACGCAACCCGAACAAGACGCCACTTCAGCCGGAAACATATGTCCCTACATCCCACATTGCTCGCCGTCACCGAGCGCATTCGCGCCCGCAGCCAAACCAAGCGTCAGGCCTATCTGGAGCGCATGAAACGCGCGCGTCAGAAAGGCGTCGAGCGCAATCGCATCGCCTGCACCAACGTGGCGCATGCCTACGCCGCGATGCCGACCAATGACAAACTGGTGTTGAAAGCCGCCACAGTCCCGAACATCGGCATCGTGACGGCGTATAACGACATGCTCTCGGCGCATCAACCGTACGAACAATACCCGGCGGTGATTAAAGCCGAGGCGCGGGCAGCGGGGGCGACCGCGCAGGTTGCCGGCGGCGTCCCGGCGATGTGCGACGGCGTGACTCAGGGCCAAAGCGGCATGGAACTCTCCTTGTTCTCGCGCGACGTGATCGCGATGTCTACGGCCGTGGCGCTTGCCCACCGCGTGTTCGATGCCAATCTGTTCCTCGGCGTCTGCGACAAGATCGTTCCGGGCCTTTTGATCGGAGCGCTGCGTTTCGGGCATCTGCCCGCCATTTTCGTGCCCGCCGGTCCAATGGCCTCGGGGGTGTCGAACGCCGAGAAAGCCAAAGTCAGACAGCTGTTCGCCGAAGGTAAGGTCGGCCGAGAGGCCCTGCTCGAATCCGAGATGGCGTCCTATCACAGCGCCGGAACCTGCACGTTCTACGGCACCGCCAACAGCAACCAGATGCTGATGGAAATCATGGGCCTGCAATTGCCCGGGTCGGCCTTCGTGAGCCCGGGCACCGAACTTCGCGAAGCATTGACCCGCGCCGCCACACGGCAAGCAGTACGACTCGCCCAGGACAAATCCTCCCCGAGCCTGTGCGACGTCGTGAACGAACGCGCCGTGGTCAACGGAATCGTCGGCCTGCTGGCGACGGGCGGCTCGACCAACCACACGATTCACCTGATCGCCATCGCGCGAGCCGCCGGGATAGAAATCAACTGGGACGACTTCAACGATCTGTCGGCGGTCGTTCCGCTGCTGGCCCGCGTCTATCCCAACGGCAAAGCGGATGTCAACCATTTCCACGCCGCCGGCGGTATGGGCTTTTTGATTCGCGAACTGCTGGATGCAGGGCTTCTGCATGAAGACGTCCAGACCGTCCTGGGGCTGGGTCTGCGCCGCTGGGCGGAAGAACCCTGGCTCGACAATGGTCAACTGGCCTTTCGCCCCGCCAGCGAGAAGAGCCTCGATACCGCGGTACTGGCACCGGCCGGCGAACCGTTCAGCTCGGACGGCGGATTGCGCCTGGTTACCGGCAATCTCGGCCGCGGGGTGATTAAGGTCTCGGCTGTCGCACCCGAAAACCGGGTGGTGCGCGCCCCCGCCATCGTATTCGACGACCAGGAAGACTTGATTGCCGCCTTCAAACGCGGCGAACTGGAACGGGACTTCATCGCCGTAGTCCGTTTCCAGGGGCCGCGCGCTAACGGCATGCCGGAACTGCATCAGCTCACCCCCTCGCTCGCGGTCCTCCAGGAGCGCGGATTCAAGGTGGCCCTGGTTACGGACGGCCGCATGTCCGGCGCCTCAGGAAAAGTTCCAGCCGCGATTCACATTTCGCCCGAGTGCGTGATGGGCGGCCCGCTCGCCAAGGTGCGCGATGGCGACATGCTGGTGCTCGATGCGGTGGAAGGCCGCCTGGAGGCCGAGGTCCCGGCCGCCGAATGGAACAGCCGCGAGCTCGCCACGGCCGACCTGTCGCGCAACCAGTTCGGCTGCGGACGGGAGCTGTTCACCGGCTTGCGCCAACTGGCCGACACCGCGGAACGCGGCGGCGCCACTTTCCAGTTCGACGACTGACACGGCTCTCCTTTTTTGCAACCGACGAAGAGATTCCTGTTATGAACCTTGACCAGATCATTGCCGCGACCAGTGTCATGCCCGTGATGGTGGTGGACCGCGTGGAAGACGCGGTACCGCTGTCCCGCGCCTTGGTGGAAGGCGGCATTCGCGTATTAGAAATCACCTTGCGTACCGCCGCCGGCCTGGACGCCGTACGGGTGATCAAGCAAGAAATCCCGGACGCGATCGTCGGCGTCGGCACCATCGCCACGCCGGCTCAGCTCGATGCCGCGATTTCCGCCGGTGCGCAATTCGGCGTTTCGCCGGGCACGACGCCCACCCTGCTGAAGGCGATCGTAGACAGCAAGCTGCCGTTTTTCCCGGGCGTTGCCACCATGTCCGAAGTGATGCAAGTCTTGGAAGCCGGCCTCGACGTCATGAAATTTTTCCCGGCCGTGGCTGCGGGCGGCATCAAGATGCTCGACTCGTTCAGAGGTCCGTTTCCGAACGTGCGTTTCTGTCCGACCGGCGGGATCAACGTGCAGAACGCGCCGGATTTCTTCAAGCTTCCCAATGTCGTCGCCGTGGGCGGCTCCTGGCTCACCCCCAAAGACTTGGTCGCCAGCGGCAATTGGGCTGAAATCACGCGCTTGGCTCGCGAAGCCTCGGCACTCAAGCCGTAATTACAAAGGACTGATTGGCCCGTTCGGAAGA
>NZ_JBDIVO010000099.1:0-14245 GCF_039794385.1 Methylocaldum sp.
AGAACTTGACGTAGCGCCTCCGCCTGTTCCGGATGGAGAACGGCATTTACCGGCCGATCGGTGCGGCGTATCGTTACCAGATCCTTGATATTGTCCAGCGCGGAACCGAGCGGCCCTTCACCTTCAGCCTCCGCGGCGGGTTCGGCTGTTTCGGGGGCGTCGTCGTGTTCGCTGACTTTGCCCGCATGGGGTAAGAACAGGGGAATATCCTTGGCCTTGCTTTCAAGAGCCAGCAGTCTGGAGGAAAGGCCTACGATATCCGGAGCGTTGAGCCGCCGGAGAGTCTCGATTTCCTCGGCCAAAGCTTCCCGGACTTTGAATACCGCCGGATCGCCGCTGTCATGCAGGCGCTGGTCCGCGGCCTCCATGGCAGCAAGTACGGCTTTCACGTCGCCGATCAAGTGAAGTTTTTGGTTGGCGATGCTCAGAAGGTACTCGGCGTCCGCTACCAGCAAATCGCCACGGGTTTTGTTGAGCTGCCGTTGGATGCGCTGAACCGATTCATTCAGTTCGTTCCGCGTCAGGTTCAATCTCTCGTTGAGCTGGGCGGACTGATCGCCGATCAGCCGCTCGAATTTTGAATCCTCCGTCGTCACCTGGGATTGAAGGGTGGCGAGCTGGGAGTGCAGTGTGGCCATCTCGGATTGCATCGCGCTCAACTGCCGCGTGAACTCCATGATTTGCTGGTCCTTGCTGGTCAATTGGCCGCCCAGACCTTCCTGCTTGGAGCGTAGCTCTTGAAGAAAGTACCAGCCCCCGGCGGTAAGACCCAGTATGCCGAGCAAGATGAGATAACCGATCCACGCGAAGCTGCGGGATTTCTTGGGGGGGGCGGCAGATGTCTTTACGGCCTCGGTTTCCGCTCCATTGGCGGGCTGGCCGGTGGCCGACATCAATTCGTTATTTACGTCAACCAATGCTGTATCCCCGTAGTATTGAACCTTAATAGCTTTTATTGGAGAAAGGACTCGAAATCAGCAGGCCGATTATCGGCTGGCCGGGCGGTCTTGAGCGGTTCTCTTCGTTTCGACATGACGAATTATCGTCTCCGCTATGGCTTGATCGCAGGCCGGCTCCGCACTGATCACATGACGCCAGCCTTGATCGCGAGCCAGTTTTTCGACGCGCGAGCCGAGCACCACGAGCGGGGTATGCTCGGCGAACTCGTGTATGGCCTCGCCCAAGAGCTGCGTAAGATTATTCAAAGCCTCTCCGCTGGTGATGGTTACAATGTCGATACCGCCTTGGCGCCACAGGTCAATCCAATAACCGATATCCGTCGCGGGAAGAATTCTGCGATAAACTTCCGCGTAGGCAACTTCCGCACCACGAGCCCTGAGTGTTTGCGCAAGATGCTCCCGTCCGCCTTCGCCCCGGACGATCAATATCGATTTGCCGGATACATCAGTCATTTCCGGCGACGCCAAGAGCGACTCGCTATTAAACTGCGGTTTAGGTATCAGGTCTACCCGAATTCCGGCCTTGGTCAGCGCTTCCGCAGTAGTCTGGCCGATAGCCGCGATTCGCGCCGGCCGCGGCGGATTGAACGACCCGCCATGAATCGCCAGAGTGAAGCGGACGGCGTTGGGGCTCGCGAATATCAACCAATCCCACCGGTCTTGCCGCGATAAAAGTTCCGCCGCTGCGGTAGGATCGCCGACAGCGACGATTTCCAGCAACGGCAGCCTCATTGCATGGCCGCCGGCGGCTTCAATTAGAGCGCACAGGCCATCGGCTTGTTCCCGCGGTCGGGTGACCAATATGCCTATGCCGGCTAGAGGGGCATTCGTCGAGCTTGCCATGTCAGGCATAGAGTGCGTTCAGGATGCGATCGGCCCCGCGCGATAATAAATCTTCGGCCAAGGCTGTCCCTAAGTCCTGCGGATCGGCGTAAGAACCTTCGATTTCGCCTTGAATCAGTGATCTTCCGTCAGGCGTGCCGACCAGCCCACGCAGTCTCAGATGTTCCCCGGACAATTCCGCGTATCCGGCAATGGGCACCTGGCAGCCACCGTTCAGGCGCTCGTTGAGCGCTCGCTCTGCCGTGACGCAGATAGCCGTTTCCTCGTGGTGCAATGCTTTTAGACACTCGTTCAGCCAAATGTCATCCCGGCGGCATTCGATGCCGATGGCGCCTTGGCCGACCGCGGGGAGGCTGGTCTCAGTCGAAAGTATTTCCGTAATCCGATGGCTCAGGCCGAGCCGTTTCAATCCCGCTGCAGCAAGGATGATGGCGTCGTACTGCTCGGTCTCGAGCTTATTTAGGCGGGTGTCGACATTGCCCCGAAGATTGAGCGTTTCGCATTCGGGGAGACGGACCTTGATCTGGCATTGCCGGCGAAGGCTGGAGGTACCGATCTTCGCGTGCGGAGGCAGCACATCGAAGGACGGGTAACGCAGGGAAACAAAAGCGTCGCGGGGATCCTCGCGCGGCAGAATGGCGGCGAGATGCAGGCCGTCGGGCAGTTCCGCCGGCACGTCTTTCATGGAGTGGACGGCCAGATCGGCCGTTTCTGCCAGCAGCCCCTCCTCCAGTTCCTTCACGAACAAACCTTTGCCGCCCACCTTGGCCAGCGGGGCGTCGAGCAATTTGTCGCCGCGCGTGACCATTTTCACCAATTCGACTTCGATATCGGGGCATGCGGCCCTCAGGCGCGCCGCGACGTGTTCCGCCTGCCATACGGCCAGGGCGCTTTTGCGGGTGGCGATGCGTATACGTTGTGGCATCAGTATCGACCGTGCGTAAATTAAGCCATTGTATCAAATCAGCCGTCCTCACCAATCGTAGCGAGTTGTTTTAACTGGCTTCTTACCGAAGGCAGGTGCCGACGGCTGATTTCCAAGGCCTCGGGGATGCCGCGCAGACGAAGCGCTGTGCCGCCGGGGGACGATTTTTCCAGTGCGACGATATGGTCGATTGCCACCAAGGCGTTGCGGTGAATCCGAATGAAGCTCTTTCCGAATTCTTCTTCCAAAGACTTCAACGAATCGTCGATCAAGGTTTCTCCGTCGGGGGTCCTCACCGTCGTATATTTTTGCTCGGCGCGGAAATAAAGCACCGTGTCGACCGGAATCAATCGTATGTCGCCATGGCTGTGGATGCATAAATGGCTACGGGTCGATTGTCCGGCAGGTAGGGCGGTCTCGAGTTTATTCCACGCGGTTTCGGTAAATCGTTCCGCCCTTCGCAAGGCGGCGGCCAGACGGTCCTTTCGCACCGGCTTGAGGAGATAATCGACCGCGCTGACCTCGAATGCCTCCAATGCATGTTCGTCGTAAGCCGTCGTAAAGACCACGGCCGGCGGCTGAGGCAATCGGGCGAGTTCGCGTGCGGTTCCGATGCCGTCGATCCACGGCATTCGGATATCCAGCAGAACCGCATCCGGCTGGATCTGAGCGGCGAGCCTCAAGGCCTGTTCGCCGTCGGCCGCTTCTCCGACGACGATCAATGACGAGTCGATCTCGCCGAGCAAATCCCGCAAACGGCTTCGAGCCGGCGCCTCATCGTCGGCGATCAGGATTTTCATGATTCTTCGGAAGATAAGGAAAGACGATTCGAACTTGGTAGCAATTGTCGACCACGCTGGTGAGGAGGCGCGCCTCGCCCGGAAAACAGGCTTCGAGACGAGCGCGGAGATTGGCCAGAGCTATCCTTGCACCTTGGCGCGAGCGGCGCGCATCCGCTTCCGGCAGAGTGTTTTTTACCGTCAGAACGAGATGCCGTTTCGTGAGTTGACCGCCGATCTCCACTTTGCCGCCACGCTGAGACGGCTCGACGCCGTGATAAATCGCATTTTCCACCAGCGGCTGAATGCTCAGGGGAGGGATCAGTGCGTCCTCCGGAGCGTCCTTCAGACGCCAGTCGATGCGCAGACGTTCGCCGAGACGCTGCCGCTCGATGTTGAGATATTGGCAAGTCAGGCCCACTTCGTCTTTCAGCGCCACCCATTTGGTCTCTTTCTTGAGTACCGCGCGGAACAACTCGGCCAAATCCAGCAGAAGTTCTTCCGCCATTTTCGGATCGTTCCGAGTGAGGCTGGCGATGGTGTTGAGACTATTGAACAGAAAGTGGGGGCGCATCCGCGCCTGTAGTGCATCGAGCCGGGCTTCACCTTCGGCCCGGATTTGCAGACGCCAGCGCGATTGGATATAGAGGTAGCGCAGCCAGGCCGCCGTAATGAGACTGCTGGCCCCGAGAATTTTCAAATAATAGACACCGTCGAGGTTTTCAAAGGAAATGGCATGTCCCGGATTCAACGGGCCGTCATGGCCTAGCCAGGCAATCAGAAATGTCGCGGTCTGGATGACGGAGAAGGTCGCCACTCCGCACCAGAGGGCGTCTAGTCGGGCGAGCCGCGAGCGAATACTGCAAAGGACGACTCCGCTGGTCAGCGCGATCCAGACGATGAATAGCGAGCGCAGCCCCAGGTCGGACCAGAAGCCGTAATCGGACGACGAATCGGCGAGCGTCAGAACGAAAGCCAGTAATTCGGCCGAAACGACTAGCATCAGGGCGGTCGAGAGGCTGCAAAAATCGGGAAGAAAGGACTCGGCCGCCCGGCTGGTTGCGGCCCCGGTACCGCGGATGGTCGGCGATGCTTCCCGTCGGCCGGAACTGTCCTTAGGCCGTATAGACTTCACTTGCTCGGTTTTCCGCCGCTGCATCAATGATCAATTGTCCGACGAATGTTCAAAAAGTCAGGCTGTGGAGTTCGTTGCTCCATAAGAGTGTAGAGGTCCGGGAAAAGCTTGCTGGAGGAAAACATCGGAATTTGCTGGATAAGTGGCTCGAAGCGGTCGAGAGGGGCGGTCGCAAGCGTCCTGAACGGCATTTGCGATAGGCTTGCGTGCTGCGTCCGAAACGATGGCGCACAGGCTCGCCTTGCTTTTGGATACACTCAGTCCAGTCGGCGCACTCGCCGCTTCCAAATAACACGATCAGGACGGCGAGGACTGCTCTGTGGTACCGTTATTGGGTTCCGCTATTTTTTACGGGCGTGCGGCACCTGGTGCCCAAGTGGCCCGTATCTTGCCTTTCGGAAAAATTTTTGTATCTTACGCGCGCTATGACTCAACTCATTCAAGTCGAACAACTTTATCGCTATTACGGCGATCACTGCGCCGTCAACAACGTTACGTTCAGCCTGGAAAAGGGCGAAATTCTGGGATTTCTAGGCCCCAACGGGGCGGGCAAGTCGTCCACCATGCAGATGATCTGCGGCAATCTCGCGCCTACCTCCGGGCAGATCCTCATCAACGGGATCGACATACTGGACAATCCCAAGGAGGCCAAGCGGGAGCTGGGCTATTTGCCCGAAATACCGCCGGTTTATCGGGAGCTGACGGTGGACGAATACCTGGACTACTGCGGGAAACTGCATCAGATTCCCCGGGAAAAAATCCCGACAGCGGTCGATAGCGCCAAAGAGCGTTGCGGCTTGACCGACGTCGGCGAGCGATTGATCGGGAATCTGTCGAAAGGTTATCAGCAGCGGGTCGGTATCGCCCAGGCGATCCTGCATTCCCCGTCGGTCATCATTCTCGATGAGCCGACCGTGGGGCTGGACCCGATCCAGATCCGGGAGATTCGCGAACTGATCCGCGAGCTCGGCAAGCAGCACGGGATTATTCTCTCGACGCACATCCTTCCCGAAGTCCAGGAATCCTGCACCCGCGTGCAAATCATTCACAAGGGCAAGCTGGTGCTCAGCGACAGCATCGAGGGCCTGGAACAGCAGATGCGCGCCTCCAGCGTGGTGCTGGAAACCCGTTTAGGGGCCGATCTCATGAAGCTCTATGCCATCGACGGCGTTCAAAAAATCGACGACCTCGGAGAGCGGCGCTATCGAATCTTTCACGACAAGGACAAAAACCCGGCCGAACGGATCTCCGAAGCAGCGGTATCGCTGGGTTGGGGACTGTTGGAACTGACCCCCGAACGGCGCAGCATGGAAGAAATCTTCATAGACATCACCCAACACACTCCCGTTATGGAGGAGCAAGCCGCATGATGGCCTTAGTCATCGCGGGGCGAGAGCTCCGCACGCTGTTTCTTTCGCCTTTGGCCTGGTCGATCCTGGGCGTGATCCAGATCATTCTGGGCTACATGTTTCTGGCGCAGCTCGACTACTACGTGATGCTGCAAGCCCGCATCGCCGGCATGGAGGATGCGCCCGGAGTCACCGACCTGATCGCCGTCCCGCTGTTCGGTAATGCCGGCGTCATTCTCCTATTGGTGACGCCGCTCCTGACGATGCGGCTGATCAGCGAGGAGCGCCGCAACCGCACGCTGAGCCTTCTGTTTACCGCTCCGGTGTCGATGACCGAGATCATTCTCGGGAAGTATCTCGGCGTGTTCGCCTTCCTGCTCATCATGGTCGCGATGATCGGTCTGATGCCGCTGTCGCTGCTGGTCGGGGGCGGACTGGACATGGGCAAGCTGGCGGCCTGCATCATCGCCCTCATGTTGCTGCTGGCCGGGTTCGCCGCCGTGGGGCTATACATGTCGGCGCTCGCTAGCCAGCCGACCATCGCCGCCGTCAGCACGTTCGGGGCATTGCTGCTGCTGTGGATCATCGACTGGACCGGCAACTCGGCGGGCGGCGTGCTCGAATATCTCTCGCTCCTGCGCCATTACGAGAGTTTGCTGAAAGGTCTGATAT
The DNA here is from genome assembly GCF_039794385.1 of Methylocaldum sp. Classification (NCBI taxonomy): domain Bacteria; kingdom Pseudomonadati; phylum Pseudomonadota; class Gammaproteobacteria; order Methylococcales; family Methylococcaceae; genus Methylocaldum; species Methylocaldum sp. The sequence continues at coordinate 6,663 of NZ_JBDIVO010000099.1, forward strand.
CGACGACCGATCTGATTTACTTCCTGCTCTTTACGCTCACGTTTCTCGTTCTGAGCGTCCATCGTCTGGATAACGATCGCCTGCAAAAATGAAGATCAACCGCAAGACGCACCTCGAACTACGCCTGCAAAACCTTCTCTTCACCTTGCTGTTTCTGGCCGTTGTCGGCCTTGTGGCCTGGCTGAGCACGCGCTACACGGCCCAGTTCGACTGGACCGCGGGAGGCCGTCACACTCTCTCCGAGGCCAGCCGCAAGGTCTTGGACCTGATCAAAGAACCGGTAACGATTACCGCGTACGCTCGGGAAAACGCCCAGCTGCGAAACCAAATCCGCGACCAGGTCGGACGCTACAGCCGTTACAAGAACGACCTGACGCTGAATTTCGTCAATCCGGATACTCAGCCCGATAAAGTCAGGGAGCTGGGTATCACCATGGACGGCGAAATGATGGTGGATTACCAGGGCCGCACCGAAAAAATTCAAAACGCCGAGGAGGCCACCTTGACCAATGCCCTGCAGCGCTTGGCCGTGGCCAAGGAACGGCACGTGGTCTTCCTCGAGGGCCACGGGGAACGGTCGCCGCAAGGCCAGGCCAACCATGATCTGGGCCAGTTCGGCGAAGAGCTGGAGCGGAAAGGCATCACGGTGTCGATGGTGAATCTGGCGGTGACGCCCGACATTCCGGACAACACCAACGTGCTTGTCCTGGCGGGGCCGCGAGCGAACTTCCTTCCCGGTGAAATTACGCTGGTCCAGAACTATGTGAAAAACGGCGGAAATCTGTTGTGGCTGACCGACCCCGGCGAACTGTATGGCTTGGATCCGCTGGCTCAACAGCTGGGAATCAAGTTCCTGCCCGGAACCGTGGTGGATGCATCCACCCAGCTCTTCGGCATAGACGACCCCACTTTCGCCCTCGTCGCGGAATATCCGGCGCATCCGATCACGTTCAATTTTCAGACCATGACGCTGTTCCCGGCCGCGACGGCGTTGGACAAAAGCGCAGACGGCGACTTCCAGCGGGAACCTTTGCTCGGCACGCTGGCTCGCTCCTGGACCGAGACCGGAGCGATCGAAGGAAAAATCCAGTTCGACGCGGACAAAGGCGAGCGCAAAGGCCCGCTCCAGATCGGTTACACCTTGACCCGCGAGATAAAACCGACGGATAAGACGGAGCCGGCCGCTTCGGCAAGCAAGTCCGAAGCAAAGCCGTCTGAAGCTAAGCCGAACGAAGGATCGAAGGCGGAACAAGCCGGACAACCGGAAGCCGGGGCGGCCAAGGATGCTGGTGAAAAGCCGTCCGAACAGCGAATCGTCGTGATCGGCGACGGCGACTTCCTGTCGAATGCCTTTCTCGGCAACGGCGGCAATCTGGATCTCGGCCTCAACATCGTTCATTGGCTGAGCCAAAACGAGGCTTTGATCAATATTCCAGCCAAGACGGCGCCGGACCGGAAGCTGGAACTGTCGCCCGTCGCTTCCGGCGTGATCGCCATCGGTTTCCTGATCGCCTTGCCCGCCGGGCTGATCGGCACGGGAGCTGCCATTTGGTTTAAACGCCGGAGACGTTAATGAAATCGAGACTGATCCTGAATCTAGCGCTATTGATCGTCATAGCCGTCCTTGCCGCCGTTGCATTTTTCGAGCCCGGCAAGGAAAAGCCCGAGATTACGCCTCTCGCGGCTATCGACGAAAATGCGCTTACCGCCATCACCTTGCAGAATAAGGACGCCATCACCTTCGAAAAGCAAAACGGGCACTGGCGCTTGACCAAGCCGTTTTATGCCCCGGCCAACGACATTCGCGTCCGGCAGCTGATCGGTATCGCCGAGGCCAACAGCGAAGCGCAGTACCCGGTAAGTGCCGAGGACCTCCCCAAATTCGAGCTCGACAAGCCGAAAGCCACGTTGATTCTGGATGCGACCACGATGAAGTTCGGCGGTTCGGATCCCATCAACATGCGGCGTTACGTGCAAATCGGGGATACCCTGCACCTGGTCAACGACGATTTCTTTCATCACCTCACCGCATCCGCCACGGATTACGTGGACAAGAAGCTCCTGCCCGAAGACGCGAAAATCAAAGAGATTTTCATACCGGGCTTGAAAGCTACCTTGGGGCAGGACGGCAAATGGATTCTGGAGCCGCCGGCCGAACCCAATCAAAGCATTTCGGATCTCCTCAACGCCTGGAATACGGCGAGAGCCATCGATGTGAAGCGGGTGGAACAGCCCGCTCAAGGCGATGTAATCCGAATTACCCTGGCCGAGGGCAATCCGGTCGAGTTCTTCATCATGCAGCGGGAGCCGGATCTCCTTCTTGTCCGACCGGACCTGGGGCTTCAGTACGAAGTGACCGGAAACGCCGCAAAACAGCTGCTCAGCCTGCAAAAACCGGAACTCAAGCCCGAGGAGCCGAAACTGTCCCCAGCCGAAGACGAGGAGACCGAGGAAGAATCTCCAGCGGACGCGGAAGAACAGCAAGAACCGGCAGAGTCGGCAGAGCCGGGCGAAGAAGGGGAAGAGGCGGCGGACTGACGCTTCTTCAAGCTGTCGGACGCTGCCCGATAATGCCGCCATGCCCGAACTGCCGGAAGTCGAAACCACGCGGCGCGGCATTTCGCCTCATCTAACCGGGCAGACCGTTCAGGCGATAGTCGTTCGCCAGCCTCGGCTACGCTGGCCGGTTCCGCCGGATCTGCCGGAAAAGCTCGATCGTCAGACCATTCGGACGGTCGAGCGCCGAGGCAAATACATCCTGATCGGCACAAACCGCGGAACGCTGATCGTTCATTTGGGCATGTCCGGAAGCCTCCGCATCCTCGCCCCGGACAGCCCGCCCAGAAAGCACGACCATCTCGACTTCATCCTCGCCAACGGAACCTGTCTCCGCTTCCACGATCCGCGCCGTTTCGGCTGCGTCGTCTGGACGGAAGACGATCCTTCGACTCATCCCCTCCTGGCCGAACTCGGGCCGGAACCCTTAAGTGAATACTTCGATGCGCCCTATCTTCATGGAAAAGCCCGGGGCCGCAGCGTGTCCGTCAAATCCTTCATCATGGACAGCCGCATCGTGGTGGGTGTGGGCAACATCTACGCCAACGAAGCCTTGTTCCGGGCCGGCATCGATCCGCGCCGACCGGCCGGCCGCATAGCTCTGCCTCGCTACGAAAAACTGGTCGTATCGATACGGGAGGTCCTTTCGGAAGCGATAGAACAAGGCGGAACCACGCTACGCGATTTCGTCAACGAAACCGGAAGTCCGGGGTATTTCCAGCAAACCCTGCAAATTTACGGACGGACCGGCGAACTATGCCGCCGATGCGGCGAGCTTATCCGAACGCAGCGGCTAGGGCAGCGCTCAACTTATTGGTGTCCGAACTGTCAACATTGAGATACGCGATCGTGCATTGAGAACCGTGCGCTCGTTCTTCCGTGCAAGGAAGATTTCGTAGCGCATACGTACCGATATCTCTCGAATGGAAAGGAGGCAGCCCATGCAAATCGGTATGATCGGTCTGGGGCGAATGGGTGCCAACATGGTGCGCCGGCTGATGCGGGGCAATCATTCCTGCGTGGTTTGGGACAACTCGCGAAAACCCGTTGAGATGTTGGCTTCGGAGGGTGCCATAGCCGCCGACAGCCTGCGGGATTTGGCGGACAAACTGCTCAAGCCGCGCGTCGTCTGGCTAATGATTCCGGCGGGCTTCGTCGACGATTTGATAGACAAGCTTTCGCCCTTGCTAGAAAGCGGAGACATCCTGGTCGACGGCGGCAATTCTCACTATCGCGACAGCATGAATAGAGCGCTACGCTTGAAGCCGCGCGGCGTCCATTACCTCGATGTTGGCGTCAGCGGCGGCGTATGGGGCCTGGAGCGGGGTTACTGTCTGATGATCGGCGGCGACGAGGAGCCCGTTCGAAAACTGCATCCGATTTTTCGGGCTTTGGCACCGCCCCAGGATGCGGCCCCGCGTATTCCGGAACGCGAAAACACCGGTTTGGCCAGCGCCGAGCAGGGGTATCTACATTGCGGTCCCAATGGAGCCGGCCACTTCGTCAAAATGGTTCACAACGGCATCGAATACGGTCTCATGGCCGCTTATGCCGAAGGCTTCAATATTCTGAAGAACGCCGGAATCGGCTTCGAACGCCAATCCCATGATGCCGAAACCGCGCCCTTGCGCAATCCCGAGTATTACCGTTTCGATTTCGATCTGCCCGAGATCGCCGAATTGTGGCGGAGAGGCAGCGTGGTTCGGTCCTGGATGCTCGATCTGGCGGCATCGGCCTTGCTGCAATCACCGGATTTGGAGAGATTCTCGGGACATGTGTCCGATTCCGGCGAGGGGCGGTGGACGGCGTTCGCCGCCATCGACGAAGGCGTCCCCGCTCCCGTGTTGAGCGCCGCGCTGTTTCAGCGGTTCTCGTCCCGCGGACGCAGCGAGTTTGCCGACAAGTTCCTGTCCGCCTTGCGCTGGCAATTCGGAGGACATCAGGAAAAATCGTGATGCGAGCGACAGCGCGACTTGGCGGATTGGCCAGGCCGTTTGCGATTGGAAGGGACCGACTAAAGGTCCGTTTGCGATTGGGACAGGATTCCCGACCTACTATCCCCTGGACCGCTAAACCGATCCTGAAGATGCTCTGGCTCCTTGGTGAGCCGCTCGACGGCTCAATGTAGTGTGGCGGGTGGGACCGCAGGCGATCCGGGCGGCACGCCGCAACCATGTCTCGCCTCCTTCGCAAAGTAGGAGGCGAGAAATACGTTCAATCGCGCGGTGCGTGTGCGCCTGGGAGATCAGTAAGGACTCTGGCCGGTAACATTGCCGGCGGGGCGGTAGTTGCAGACCCACACTTGGGCGTTGTTGGTGCAGACTGCATAGCCGCAGCCGACTTCGGTGGTTGCGGCCCACACCAACTGGGTATAGTGGCCGCACATCCTGCCGGGGGCGCAGCTGTTGGTCTCGTAGTTGTAATTGGCCTTTTCGGCTGCCCACGAATTGACAACCTGAGCCGGGGTAAGCTGCTGCGGTTCGGTGCGGCCATCGGACCACATCACCGGGCCGGCCCAGTAGAGGTTTTCACCCAGTTCTCCCTGATCACTGGCAGGGCTGTGGGGCAGTTCGCGCGGACAGCCCTGCTGCTCCAGTGTGGCGGCGTAGTCGGTGGCGATGGTGGCGAGCTCGTCCGACCAGACGAGCGGCGGCACCCCGTCGGCGGAGCGCACCTGATTGTGGGCGGTGATCGTGGCCACGGCATCGGCGGGCTGAGCAGCGAGGCCTGCGCCGCTCCACAGGATTAAGGCGGAAATGATGAAAGGCGGGTTGCGAAAACGGCACATGACGTACTCCATTACGTGAAGGATGATTACCAACCGTACCGCGACTTGGCCGTCGCTGAGCACGATTCATGGGCAGTATCTGCCTTGTGACAGAGGGCAATCACGGATGTTCCGATCAGTGACGGATTTATCGCGTTTTACTCTCCGTGATGCCTTGCGTCACGACCGTCCGCTGCTATCCGAGCGCCGATTCGGTGCGGGAGGGCGTGACGCTCTGGGCGTTACGTCAATCGAGAAAATTCTCGACATCACGGCATGGCTAAGAGCACGAAGAACGAAGCTGCTCTGAATCTCCCTGCGTCGACGGCGATTGAGCCAGGATGAGATCCCGCAGCGAACGGCGGGCCGAAGCGGTCGTCGCCGAGGCATTTTCCAAATCCTCTGCGATTTTCGCGAGTTCCGGCAACGTGAAAGCAGCATGGGACGAAAGGGCGGTATCCTCGCGTTTCGTGCGCATGGCCGTCAGAATGTCCCAGACGGTAATTCCGGCGATATCGCGGGCCGGAATGAAGCTTTCATCGCCTTTTCCCGCTTCCACGACCAACCCGCCGGCCTGCAGTATGTCCAGGCTGTCTTTCACCGTTTCCCACGGCAGCGACAGACGCTCCGCCAACTCGTCGATGGTCCAGGGCTTATCCGCATGAACGAAACGTTCGCCGACCAAGTACATGACGGCGAGTCCGACCCTCTCTTTCAAGCGGTTGCTGAGCTGAAAGAAACGGCTTTTTCCCAGCACGTAATGGGGATGCTGGAAATAAAAGGCGGCTTGCCCGCCCAGCAAGAGGATCAGCCAGCTGAGATCGAGCCAGATCATGAACAAAATGACGATGACCAGGCTCGAATAAATGGCGTGGTAACTGGTCGAGCCGACCACGAACTTGGCGAACAGCAGGCCCGCCAGCTTCCATACCACGCCGCCCACGGTACCGCCGAATAACGCGGCCCGCCAAGGTACCCGCGTGTTCGGAATGTAAATGTAGACGAACGCAAACGCCACGATGATCATCAAATAAGGGAGGAGCTTGCCGCCCAGATAGAACAGGGTGCCGAAAGGTTCTTGGGCGATCAGTCGCCGGACTGCGCTGGCATGGGGCATCGAGGCCGTGAGACCGATGGCCGAAAAAATCAGCACCGGACCGAGCAGAATCACACTGAGGTAGTCGCTGGCCCGGCGGGCGAAGCTGCGGGCCTGTGTGACTCGCCAGATGTGATTGAATGCGGCTTCTATTTTTTCCAGCACCGAAATAATGGTGTAGATGAGCACCGCCAAACCGACGAAGCCGAGCACGCCCACGTTGACCTTGGTCACGAAGCCGAGAATAGCTTTCGTCAAATCGCCCGCCTTATCGCCCAAAGGAGCGAGCATTTGCAGCAAGAACGGTTCGAGCTGATTGTTGATGCCAAAGGCCTTCAGGAGCGAAAAGCACAGGGCGAGACCCGGCACGATGGCCAAAAGCGTGGTGTAGGCGAGACTCGTGGCGCGATAATCCAAGCCTTCGCTACGAACGGCTCCGACTAGCGCTTTGATCCAGGCGGACACCAAAGCCGCCAAGCCGCGGAGCCGGTGGAAAGAGTCGAGTTTTTGGCGCGACTGCTTGATGGGGTTGAAAAGCTTGATTTGCATGCTGACCACGATCTTTATTAGGCATTAGACAGTTTGGAGCAGCCGGAAACAGTGATATGGCAACTGGCCGCGGCAATATTATCGTGCGGATAGCCGCCGTTCTGCTCGCAGTCATGCTGTCGCTCGTACCGTCGTCGACACTCCGGCAGCCCCCGGAGCGAGATTCGTCCGGCGACGCGATGCCTTTTTCGTCTTTCTCGAAAACGCTGCGAAAAATTGCGGACAGGTTTCCGGGGGACCGTTCCGACCGGTCCTTGTCTTTTCCGTTCGATCACGGGATTCATCCGGATGTCCCCACGGAAATCTGGGAGTTCACCGGCCAAATGAACACGCCGGACGGTCACCGTTACGGTTTTCTACTGAGCTTTACGCGGCTCGGTCTTCAACCGGAACAGCCCGAAAGGCCATCGGCCTGGGCCACCCGCGACGTGTATCGGGGGCTGTTTGCATTTCTCGACGCGAGCAACGGCCATTATCGGGCATCCGAGCGTTTTGCAAGAGCGGCACTGGGCATGAGCGGGTATGATCCCGTTTCCGGGCTGGTCTGGCTGGACGACTGGAAGCTAAGGGTGCCGCTGGGAGAAACCACGTCCTTCACCTTGCAGGCCGACGCCG
>NZ_JBDIVO010000100.1:0-14175 GCF_039794385.1 Methylocaldum sp.
GACGTGGAACCCGACGAAGAAGGCGTTTTGCGGCGGGTGATCAATCAGGCGTATCTGGACGATTTTCTGGAGGCGCAACGCCATCTCAACCGGGAAGAATGCAAGTTGCAGCATCCGGAGGCGCAAGGCGCCTTCGGTGAATGAAGCCGATTCGGCCTGCCGTCTGCGGACGGGGTTACAGCGGGTATTTTTGCGTATGAGGAGGGCGGTTTTTGCCCGTTGCAAGGCTTCTTCCAGGCTGAGTGAGGCGCCTCGCAACGGGAGTGTGGCCCGGCTTACTTCTTGAAGCGGCGGTATATGGAGATTGCTAAATGGACGGCTTGATCAAACAGGCTCTTGCCGAGGTTGGCTCCATAGATGACGACGTCTTTCGAGCTCATGCCTTTGAAGCGCTGTTTGAAATTGCTCACGGCAAATGGTGTCGCGAACAAGCCGAGGGCTAGGCCGATAATGAATGTGCCGGTATTGGACGAAGATTGAGGCGCCGGCAGCGGTTGAGCCGCTGTAGGTTGAGTAACTGCAGGCTGCGCTGACGTAGTAGCCGCTATTTGCGTTGGGCCGTAATTGTCGGGAATGGCGAAGTCGGTCAGACCGGGGATACTGGGAAACGTGCCGCCGCCTTTCCCAACGACCAGCTGCCCTTTCATTCCCTTCTCCATGTGCTGGGCGATATCGCAGTGCACCAGATAGGTCTTGTCTTCCTTGGGCACGATCAGCGTACCGCTTATTTTGGCTGGGCCGGTTACCTCCAAGTGGAACATGCCCTTGTCGTACAAATACTTGGGCAATCCATGCATCATCCATTGATGGCGAATATTGTCCTCGTTGATGAAGTGCACCGTGAGGCGCGTACAGGGCTTAATGCGCCACTCCTGCTTGTCGAACGCGAACATGGTGCCGGGAAATTTCTTTGAATACTTGTGCCCGGCCCGTACGGTGATCTCTTCGTCCCCGCTGATCTTGTCGCAGCCACCGGGCAGCTTATCCTTGTTTTGGCCCATGACCATGCCGCCATCCATATCCATGAGGTGGCCATCACCGTGATCCATCAATAACTTATGTTCTACGATTTCCTGCTGTTTCGCGGCATGGGCCGACGAAGCGGTCAGAAAAGCGCCGAAGATTATGAGATGCGTAAACTTTGACATGACGTTCGACTGCCTCAATGCTTGCCTTTGGCCTGGGACGCGAGTTGGTTGATTACAGCGAGTACGCGTTCCCGGTACAGATAGAGCACATAACCCGCGATACCGAACAGCAGTCCATTGAAAAGGCTGCCCAGCGGATTGGATGACGTATCGGTGGCGACCACGTCTGGCGCAGATTTAACTCCGGTCGTTCCGGTCACGCTTGCCGCAGCCGCTGTTTGAATGCCTGCAGGCTCAGCCAAGCTGCCCCAGTCATCTGCCCAGTCTTGCCATACGGGTATTTTTCTCTCCCAAAATTCCTTGGTGAAATACGGAGTCAAATCCATGCCGTGAGTTTTCGGCGTGCCGTTTTCCTCTAGATAAGACTTGTACACGATGAGACTGATGCTGCCGCCTTCGCCCATGCCGTCGGTGGTGAAGGATCTTTCGACATGGTCGTGGAACATCCATATACCGGACCCGAAGCTGTGCAAGCCGTCATCCGTCGTATTGATCGACAGGTCCAGCCGCTGGGCCGGCGCCATCATGTAAACATCACGGGTCACCTGAGCGCTGGGGTTCTGTTCGACCCCGTCATAATGAGTTTCGGTCGCCTTGTGGCCATGCGTATGAAGCGCAAGCGTCTCGGTATGGCCGTTCAAAATGCGCAGCTTGATCTTCTCGTTCGGGTTAACCGTAATGAGCGACTCCCGAAGCGTGTACGGGAAGGAGCGTCCGTTCAGTAGAAAATAGTCGTCAGTCGCGTCCGTGATGTCATACTCCTGGTTCATCGCTCTCGCGATCAGGCGGGGATCGTTGGCTGCCTGCGGAAGTTTATGCAGATCTTTGTCGACCGACTGATAGTGCAGGTCGTATTCCTGGCTGAATTTTTCCAATACCGCTACGGAGGGATGGCGAACTTGGCCGGCGCCCACGTTAAAGGTTTGAACCCAGTTGTTCGGCCGGTTCTCTTCCACTATAAACATGCCCGCGAGCCCCATCGGAATATGCGTATGAGGTTGGACGTGGCAGTGATAATACATAGTGCCGGGCTGACGTGGCCGGATCACGTAGGTCTTGCTTTGGCCCGGCATGATATCCATTTGGCTGGTTTGGCCAACGCCATCGTTGCCTTCGCCGCCGTGGTCCATGAAGGGGTGGTCGACGCCGTGAAGGTGTATCGAGTGAGGGAAGTAGTGGGTATTCTCAACGACCAGCCAGACCACGTCGCCCTGCTCGACGCGTATCGGCGTGGAGGGCATGCGCAGCATCGGATTTGCTTCCACGCTTGCGAAGCTACGCGTCGACATATCGCGGGTTTTCGGAGCGAAGACCCAGAAGCTGGGTTGTATGCCGGGTGCGATATCGAAGGTGGGTACTACGCCGGCGAAATCCGGCGAGTGCCCGTTTACTTCCATGATTTCGACTTTAATGATGATATGGTCGGGGTCACCGTCGCCATCCATATCATTGGTTTTCGTGATCGCATCCGCAGCTAAGCTGGACGTATCCATGAGCGTTTGCATGGATATGTTGTTGGTTCCCTTCACGAACGCCGCGATGTCTGCCGGATTATCCGCGTTGCAGACCCTCGATTCTTGAATGTTTACGCCTTCGATGACTTGAGCTTTGCGCCATTCGCTAGGAACCCCGCTGTTGCAGAAAGGTTCTGCTTGGCCGAGTTGGACTTTGGCGCTGGGCGGTGGAGAAGTAACGGCTCCGGCACCGGTGGATAAGCTCAACAGGGCCGAACCAAACAAGAATACGAGGGAGCGTGTCTGCATTTTGAGTACCGTTGGGAACAGAGATTCGAAGACTTGACTAAGACTGGCGACGGATGGCGCTTAGTCAATCGATCCGACCTAAAAGTTCCTAAGAGGTCTTTTTCAACATCCGATCTACGGCGCCTTTGAACGACGCATTGGAAAGATAAAAGATATAGCCGGCCGCAATCAAAATGACGGCAATGACCAAGTAAGTGCTGGTCGAAGGCCCGGATGCGGAGGCTCCGACACTAAAGGGTACGTGGGCGTCCACCTTTTGCCCTTCATTGACCAGGGTCACATGGGCCAAGTACTTACCAGGCTCGGTGAAGTTGATTGTGGTGTTGGCGGTGCCGGTCGGATAGGTCGACGGCTCCTTGTAAAAGACGCGGGTTCCTTGCGGTTCCTTGGTGATTTCAAATTCAACCGTCATGTTTCGCAACGCCTTCCCTTCGTAATCGAATACCAGGGTGGCTGAACCAACTTCGGGAATGGAATCGCAGTATTCGGTTGTTCCAGTCAACTGCGGTTGGTAAGCGGTGAAATGGACCCAGTGCGGGCCGACCGGAATGCGGCAAGCATCCAAATCGACGCCGGAGGCTCCTCCGTGCGCCCAGCTCGATACGGGGATCACGGCGGAAACGAGCAGGCTCAGAGCGAGCAAGCACTCTTTGAAGCAAATTAGTTTACGCATATCTCTTCCCTCACTTGATGGATTATCGGATTTTTGTATTACGTTGTTGAAGCGGGCCTAATGGAAGGCTCGTAGTTTCTCGACTTCCCCTCGCCTCCGAATGAGCTAAAGGAATAGGTAAATATACATAAGCAGGGTGCCATGCACAATGTTTCGGTCCAACGCACGCCGCGTTGTCTGCTTCTTACCGTTTGGATTGGCGCTAATCCGGTACAGCAGAACGAATTGGTATTAAAGACAGATATTCGCGAATTTAGTTTTGAGACAAGTCAATAATTCACCGCTGGAAAACCTTTCAACCGCTTTTCGATACGGAACGATTCTTAGTTGAAAGCTAAGCCAGAGCGAGGGGAGTTTCTAATCGTTGCCATGCCCTCGAGCATTGGCCAGCAAGAGATCAAGCTGGCCGACACGCTCCAGGGCAGCGAGGTCGTCATAACCCCCTACATGAGTTTCGCCGATGTAAATCTGGGGTACCGTGCGGCGTTTTGTCCTTTCCATCATTTCGATGCGGAGTTCCGGCTCCAGGTCGACCCTGATCTTTTGGATATTCTCGACGCCTTTTTTCAAAAGCAAGCGCTCCGCCATGACACAATAGGGGCAGAAGGCTGAGCTGTACATGATTACATTAGCCATCCAATATTTTCCTCGAATGTGCGGCCAGCGTTCAGAGCCGTCCCATATTCCATCGATGTTCGAAATTTGGTTTCTTCGTCATCAAGGCAGCCGAGTTCACCAAAAAAACCCGGTTGATACTATCCGCGACAGGACCGTTTTCTGCTCGCTTTTCCGAATGAGTCTTGCAGATCATGCGCCGACGTGCGTCACACTCGATTCATCGGCGAACTCGTACTTTATCGCGGGCTCGAGTTTGATATATTAGAGAATTCTAACATGAGGCTGCTATGACTACACATCGTTTAGTAAGAATTTTCGCAGGATTTTTTGTTTTGCTATCGTTGGCGCTTGGCGCGGAAGCCAGCCCGATATTCGTAAACAAGAACTGGCTTTGGTTTACAGCATTTGTCGGAGCCAACTTGTTTCAGAGCGGATTTACCAAAATTTGTCCTTTGGAAACCATTTTAAAGAGACTTGGATTCAAAGAGTCCTGAAAACGGGGAACCCTTCCTCCTAGCGGAGCTGTCTAATTTTATTCGAGGACGTCGACTTCCAGGCGATGCGGTCGTGTGATCGCGTGGGACGCTCCATGACGAGGGGAACCGTAGCCGACGCCGTGAAGTTGCTTTATGAAGGGGCATCTGTGCGGGAATCGCATCGGAGGCATCGATTATCGGCGTTGGTCGGGCTGCAATTTCAGCTCGGATGTTTGTTCGGATTGTCATGGACGGAGCGTCGCGATGGACAGCATCTGGTTTTCGATCGCTCGGAGAGTGCTCAACAGTGTCATTCTGGCTGCTCTGGCGGCGTGCGCCGCTCAAGAGCCGAAACAGCTTTACGCAAATGCCAAACAAACCACCGCAACGGTCAAAGAGATCGATTTGCAAAGCCGTCAGGTCTTTTTGACGGACGCAAACGGAAACGGATTCGCCGTACACATCGACCCGAAAGTTGAAAATCTCGCCAAAATGAAAGTCGGCGATCAGGTGACCATCGGTTATTACGAGGCGCTTGCGGCCGAGATCAAAGATCCCGGCGAGGGTGCAAAGGATGTCAAAGTTGGAGAAGGAAGCTCGATAACACAGTCCGGAGAGCGTCCGGGCGGATCGGTAGGGCGCTCGGTCAGGGCGACGGTGAAAGTCTTGTCCGTCGATCACGATGCGAACAGAGTGACGATTTCGAGCCCGAGCGGTCGCGTGCACACGGTTGAGGTGCGAAATCCTCAGCTCCGAAAGTACATAAAGAACTTAGGGGCAGGGGATGAAGTGGAACTCACCTACACTGAAGCGGTCACGATAACCGTGGAGCCCGTTGAAGACTGATTTTCACAACCCCGCCCTCAAACCCGATCGATCTTTTTCGACGCTCCAAAACTGACATTGTCCCAATTACGCTTTATTCTGTAGAGCATATTCTTCGGTCCGGGAGCAGGCCGACGGAGATATCGCTCGTCGATGCCGTTTTTCTCGAATTGCAAATTTCGTCACCAAAGTTGCTGGTAATAAAATGAAAAAGACATTACAGAAATTCTTTGGCTATTTTCTTATCGGTGTATTGGGTGTACTTCCCATCGTTATCATCCTACAGATCGTAATCGCGGTCGAAGGATTGCTTCGAGACTTCGTGTTGAGCATCTTCGGGCGTTACGAGAACTTCTTTATCCCCATAGGCTTGTTTACGACGGCCATTTTGGTCCTGACGTATTTCGGTTATTTGCTCAAGCAGGATAAAGCGCATGTGTGGTACTACCTGGAGGGTCTGCTTAACCGTATTCCGCTGCTCGGCACGATATACCGGGTTACCAAAAAAATACTGAACCTGTTTCGGGGCGATGAGAAGGAAAAGCTGCGCGACGTGGTTTACATCGAATATCCTAAGGAAGGCATTTGGGTGCCGGCCTATGTAACCAACCGGGTCGACGATTACCTGGTGCTGTATGTTCCGACCTCGCCGAATCCGACCTCGGGCTTTACCGTAATCGTCCACGAATCGAAGGTCAGAGTGTCCGAGATGAGCATCGAGGAGGCGTCGAGTTTCGTCATCAGTCTCGGCGTGGACATTCCCAGACCCAACGAAGCATCCCGCCTCGAACTGAACGCCGATAAGGCGTCGCAATGATCGCCGTTTCCGGTTGATCGGGTATTCGATTCATGGCCGACTTCCGAGGAGAAAAACGTATGGCTTCCGCTACCGCCCGTTTGAAAGAGCTTCTTGCCTCGCCTGGTATCCGCATTATGCCGGGCTGCCACGATGCCATATCGGCCAAATTGATCCAGGAGTCCGGTTTCGAGATGGGCTTTATGAGTGGTTTTGCCGTGTCCGGGGCGCGCCTCGGTCTGCCCGATACCGGCTTGATTTCCTACGGGGAACTGGTGGAACAGGGCCGGAATATTTGTGCCGCCGTCTCTATTCCGATGTTCGGCGATGGGGATACTGGCTTCGGCAATGCACTCAACGTAAAGCGCACCGTGCAAGGCTACGCTCGGGCGGGATTTGCTTGCATCATGATCGAGGATCAGCTGGCTCCGAAACGTTGCGGTCACACCCAGGGAAAGGCGGTGGTGAGCCGGGACGAAACCGCAATGCGAATCCGTGCGGCGGTTGACGCACGCAATGCCGGCGACGACATACTCATCATGGCGCGAACCGACGCGCGGGCCGTGTTAGGTTTGGAGGAAGCCATCGCACGCTGTCGATTATTCCGGGAGTTGGGCGCCGATATCACTTTTCTGGAAGCTCCGGAAAGCGTCGAGGAAATGCATCGCTACTGCGCCGAAGTTGACGGGCCCAAGATGGCCAACATGATCGAATACGGCAAGACTCCGGTCTTGCCGCCCCAACAGCTGGAGGCGATCGGCTATAAGATCGCGGTATATCCTCTAACCTTGCTGAATGCCGGCATCCGCGCCATGCGTGAGGCTTTGAGCAGCCTCAGGCAGGGGCGGATGCCGGAGAACATCATGGAATTCGAGGAGTTGAAAGCGGCTGTCGGATTTCCTCAGTATTACGAGGAGGAGCACCGTTATCAGTATTGAAGCGAAGTTCAGGCACGCCGCTCGATGCGATACGCCGGTCAAGACCGGATTTCCAGCAATCATCTTCGGATGGTGAGCGCGCTCGGATGTCGGACGAAGATCGAATAATCGCCGCGTCGACGCGATAGCCAACCCCGTGCTTCAACGTTCCGGCGCAGATAGGTCTCCAAGGGAGGGAATAGGTTGAGGTTTTCTCTCGGGATGCGGACTTCGAATCGATCGGAAAATTTCAAGCGGAAATAACGCTTGCTTTCGACGATAGCGGACGGTGCGCCTGTCAAACGCTGCCAGCCGCGTAGCGTCGGCCGCACAATCAGCGCTTCCACTGGCTTCGGCCGGTAATCCGGCATTCCCCAAATGCCGCGTTTAGCCAGTTCTGCTCCACTCTCGGCCTGAGTCAAGGCTTCGGCATATTTGAGATTGGGCGGATGAATGTCTACGAAAGCCAAGCCCGCTTCTATCAACGCCAGGTTGATGTGTTCGCCGTTGTCGGCGAAGACATGGGCCAATAGCCGCCGGTACTTGTCCCTAAGCTCCATATCATGCTCCAGGCGCACCGTTCGGCCCGTCAAGCGCCGTTGGAGCCAGAGCTTTGCCTCTTCGCCTCCCGCTTCACCGATCTTCCTGGGGCTGTCCACTTCCGGTGTATTGATTCCAAGCAGCCGGACTTTCTCCCCATTGTCGAGCAAGACGGTGTCGCCGTCGAATACCGCTTTTACCGCGTGAACCGCTGGTGCCGCCTCGATATTTGTAGGTTCGGCACCTTCGGCGGCATGATCGGAGTAATGAACGCGCCCTTTCTCGTCCTTCCAGCGGAAAACTTCATCGCTTTGCGCCGGGCCGCAGAGAATCGGCAAAAAGGCCGCGATGATCAGGAAGAGCGATCGAAGGCGGATCGGTGGTGATTTTTTCATCGGTATGACGATCGGATCCATGGCCGCATTTGAGCGACAAGCCTTGAATGGTCGGAAAATGAGATCGACTTGCTTGTGTGTATTGCCAGAGCGGGGATATTCTCCACGTCAGGATCGTTGGCGGCGCGAGTGTAACATCCTGGGAATCGGTCCAGGAAGTATGGGGCATCAAGGCTATTACGACCATGCAGCGGCGATTTTCCGATCTTAAGAACAAGACCTTCGATTTGCTGGTCGTCGGTGGCGGCATTTATGGCGCCTGGACGGCTTATGATGCCGCCTTGCGCGGATTGTCAACGGCTTTGATCGACCGGGGGGATTGGGCCGGAGGTACGTCTTCGGCATCGACCAAGCTGATCCACGGCGGGCTGCGTTACGTCGCGCAGGGGCATTTCGGACTGGTTCGGAAATCGTTGAACGAGCGGCAGCGGCTGATGCGGCTTTGTCCGCACCGGGTCGAAGCGCTACGTTTCGGTGTCCCGGTTTATCGCAAAGATCGCTTGGCATCCTGGCGGCTTCGTCTGGGGCTGTCGATCTACGATCTGCTGGGAAGTATCGCCGGCTCGGAAGCACGCCACGAGCGTTTGAGCGCCGAGGCATTTGCACGTCGTTTCCCGTGGCTCCGCGTTACGGATTTGGATAGCGGGTGGGTTTACGGAGATGCGCAGACGGACGATGCCCGCTTCGTGCTGGAATTGGTGGACGGAGCCTTGGCAGCCGGTGCCGTGGCGGTCAACTATTGCGGTGCCATAGCTTACGAAGAGCGGCACGGGCGAGTGACGGGCGTCATCGTCAAGGATCAAGTGACAGGGGAGCAGACGCCGGTGCATGCCCGCTGTGTGGTCAACGCCACCGGTGCATGGGTGAAAGATGCGCCCGGTTTTTCGCCCAAGGCCTGTCGTCTGTGTAAAGGCGTTCATCTTATCTTGCCTCGTTTGCCCGGTAGGGATGCCTTGCTGTTCTTTTCGGAAACGGACGGCCGGGTGATCTTTTTGGTGCCGTGGTATGGCCTAACGCTGCTAGGCACTACCGATACGGATTATGCGGGCAATCCCGAGGATGTCGACGTGGAGCGGGAGGATGTCGATTATTTGCTGCGATCGGCAAACCGTGTGCTCGGCTCCGTGCAATGGCGCGAAGAGGATATACTCGGCGGCTTTGCCGGTCTCCGGGTGCTGAAGGGCAAACAGGGGCTCGCGCCATCGGCGCTGAGTCGCGAGTGGACTTTGAGAGAGTTGAATAATGGCGTGCTGGTCTCGGTGGGCGGCAAGTTTACCTCGGCGCGTTACGACGCCGCGGCGATCGTCGATAAAGTTTGCCGAAAGCTGGGTGTTCGACGCCCTTGCATGACAGCGGGTCTGGCTTTCCCTTGGGCTCCCGACCAAAACTATTCGGAATGGCTTCGGAACTCGGTGGAGCGGGGCCGGAATTTAGGGCTCGGAGCCGAAGAGATTCGCTGGTTGGGTTTCCGCCATGGCAGGCGGATCGAGGAGATTTTCCAATCTATCGAGCGGAACAACGCCCTGGGTTCGCGTGCTCTGTCGGACTTGCCATTCATTGTCGCCGATCTTTTTCATTGCGCCCGTAATGAAATGATCGTTCACTTGGACGATCTCCTGCGGCGTCGTTCGCCCTTGCTCGTTCTACATCGCTTTTCTCCCGACGAGATGGAAGCCATTGCAGCCGACATCGCTCCGATCCTGGAATGGGACAAAGCACGTCAAAGACTTGAAATCGGGAAATGCCTGGATAGTTTTCCTAGATTCCGGAAGCGGGTTTAACACCGAAATCCGTTGCGCACGCATCCGGCCGGTACGGAGCAGTCCACTCTCCGGCGACTTGCCCGGCCGATCTCCGGTTACGCTCCTTTTGTAACAATCAACCGATCTGGAGGCGAATTTCCGTGGCCGGGCGGAATCCTCCCGCCGGGAGGCTCTATTTTTTCAACTCTCCGAACGCATTCCATGTCCCGGCCAAGCGGGCCGGCGCGCCTTCGCGGATGTTGCCGCATGACCTGCCGCCGTGGGAAGCCGTTTATCAACAGACCCAGCGTTGGCTCGCGGCGGGCTGCTTCGAGGCGATCGTGCACGATCGCCTCGAAATTTTGCGTCTGGCGCAGGGGCGAAAATCGCAGCCGAAAGCCGCGATTTTGGATGGGCGAACGCTGCGACCCAATTGTGAGAGTGGGTCGCGTGCCGGTTACGATGACTATAAACGCAAGAAGGGCAGCAAGGTCCACATGGCCGTCGATACCTTGGGCCATCTGTTGGCGCTCCTGGTGACTCCGGCCAATGAGCCGGAACGGGCGCAGGTGGCGGAACTGGCGCGCTCTGTTCAACAAGTCACGGGACAAGGTGTGGAAGTGGCGTTTGTCGACCAGGGCGACGCCGGTGACGAGGCAGCCGAGGTCGCCCGCCAGCACGGCATTCGGCTGGAAGTGGTCAAGCTGCCTGAGGTCAAAAGAGGCTTTGTGCTGTTGCCCCGGCGCTGGGTGGTGGAGCGGAGTTTCGGTTGGATCGCCCGTTTTCGGCGTTTGGCTCGCGATTACGAGCGGTTAGCCGAAACCTTGGCGGGCCTGCACTTCGTGGTGTTCGCCATCCTCATGCTCGTCAAGGCCTCGCTACTCCTGCAAAGTGCATAACACGCTCTAATAAAGCGTGAACCGTCAATCGAATCCCTGCTCCGACCGACCGCCATCCTCGATCTGATCGAAGCGTAGACCGGCCGATCCTTCCCCGGTGCCGACTTCGCTGCGGAACGCGGTCCATACCCAGGTCGACCCATCGATCCACCGCGTCATATGGCGCCGACGCGTAATATGCACGCCTTCACGGGGGACCTCCTCGTCGTAGAGCCATTGCGTGCTCAACGCCTTGAGCACCTCGCTACGGGCGAACTGTGGTTTTGCCGTGGAATTCGGCTGAAGTACGGCCCCGGGCCGGAGTTGCGAAACCGCGTTGTCGGTGTTATTCGGTTGCACGGGCAGCAGCGGTATCCAGTTGTCCGGCACGGTCGTCGACAGCCGATAGCGCGGCAGTGCGGTGGAGGGGGGCGGAGCGCTGTTGGCCTGCGCCGGATCGCTTGCCAGCTTGAGCGGCGTTTCGATGGCGCTTTCGATGCTACGCTCGATGCCCCACCCCATGTTGGCCATTTCGTCGCGCATGAACAGCACGTCTTCCAGGGGCGCGCCGTCGATGGTCCGGCCAAGCGTGGGCGGAAGAAAGAACAGATTGGGGACGGGAGCGCCGATCCGCTCGCCGGTCGGTAACTCAGCCCCGAGGCTTTCGCCCGCACGGCGCAGGATCGACACCTGCCACAGGGAAAAGAAGGGCTGCGGCAGTTCCGGATCGCCGATGGGACGCAGCAGGCTGCGGACGCCGAAGGTGTCGGTCACCACCAGCGAGTCGATGCGGGTGACGCTGCCCACCGGCAAGTTCAGCGGCACGACAAACCAATCATTGCCGTAGGTGCTGGCATACTCGATCATGAGCATTTGCGCCACATCCGCCGGTCCGGCCGACACCAGACCGTAGGCGATTTTCGCGTCCTCCAGTTCCCAGAAACGCGGAGCGGGCGCGCCGTGAAAGCTCACCGGCGCGGGCATCGTGGTTTCCGTGAGCGCGATCGGATACACGTCGCCGGTGGTGTCGACACCGGCTGTTTTATTGATGTCGAAGCTGCTCCAGTCGAGTCGGCCGCCATCGAATTCGCTGGCGGAGAAGGTCAGCGCGTCCTGCGGATCGGCGGACAAACGGGTGGCGACCGACACGGCATACTCGAGGCGCGACGGCATCCAGGCGTCCTGGGACGGTGCCCCAGGCTCGGTGAAAAGCCCGTCGTACCAGGCCAGCCAAGCCGATGCGACCTGCTGCACCGGGGCACGGTCGGCTGCCGCGATGTTAAGCGCCGCATCGAAAACGATCTGGGACGAGTCCGGCTGGCGGAACGCGGACGCGAGCCGGCGCGCGTCGGGCGCTCGACCGACCATGGTCTGGACGAAGCGCCGGCCGGCGTCGTCGGCCGGCAGCGTGAGGGACGGTTGCAGTACATAGTGGGCGAGGAATGCCGGGCGATATTTCTTCGCCGTCGCATTGCGTTCCAGCATGCGCAGGAAGTGGAGCCCGGCTTCCACAGCCAGCGTGAGCATGCGGGAATCGTCGGCGCCGGCGGGACGCATGCGCCGGCGTTCCACCACGGCCTCGAGCGGTTCGAGCGTCGGGTCGTACGGAGGCGCCTTGTTATTCTCGGGCAACTCCCCGAAATAGCACCGCGTGAGCAGTGCGCCCGTTGCCCGCACCCGCGCCTGCACCGGCGAGCCGGTATCCTCGCCCTGGAATTCGCCGATCTGCCATTGCCGCGTCATGAGCCATAGCGGATCGAACAGGCGGGCGTTGGAACTGGAACCGATGTCCGCGTTGGAACACTGCGGTTCGAGCCGCGTCCAACTGGTAATCGAGGACGTCGTCGGCACGCCGGCCAGCGTTGTTTTTACGTTCGGATCGACTTCGGTCGGCATCGGATACTCGAGCACCGTCAAGGTTTTCTGGACGGTCGTGACCGACCCGAAATTGTCGGACGCCCGCACGGTGATGACGGTGTCCCCTTTGGTCGCCACGGAAACCCCCGCGGTCCAGCGAGCCGCATTGCCAATGACGGGACTCGCGGCCACGAACGCGCCGTTTCCGATCCGATACTGGACTTGGGGGACGCCGTAGATCTCGGGTTTAGCCTCCGATGCGGATCCTTCGAGCTGGAAAACATAGGGGAACTGCGTCACCACGACGGGCGACTGGAACGAATCGACCGTCAGTTCCGGCACCACGTTTTCGAGCACGACGTTGAGGACGGCTTGTCCGTCGACCGTCTCGTATTCCGGTTCCGGCCAACCCTTGGTCTGTATCACTCCGCTGGCAGTGACGATGATCTGAAACGCCTGGCCCGGGCGGATGTTGTTTGGGATCAGTCCCTGCCAACTCCAATTCTCGCGACCGTTGGGCTTCACTGTAGGTCCCCCGGCGCCGAGCTGGATACTAACCCAGGAGACGGAACCGCTACCGGCGCCTCCAACCGAACCGGACAACTGTATGCTCCGTCCGACCGTGCTGTACTGGGCCGGGCTGGCTACGAAAACGAAAAGTCCTGCCATTACGTCGTTTCCTCTATCTATTTCGTTGGTGGCGGCGGTTGAATTAGGCCGTGAGCGGCGCGAAGTCGGTCGAGACCGCGTCGTCCGCGACATTGAAGGGCACGTAGATGCCCGGCAGATACTGCGCGGCCGCGCCGAGCAGGCGCGTGTCGACGGCGCGCAGCTTGGCCAGATCGAGCGTCTCGGCGAGCACGCAGCGCAAGGTTTCGGTGGTCCAGTCCTGGCCCGGAACCGGGGGCACGGCGATCAGCACGTTCTGCGGCGGGAAGGCATTGGGCGGATCGAACTGAAAGGTGAGGGCGGTCGTTTCCTCCTTGTTCGGCACCACCTCCACCCATTCGTCGATGAACAGGCCGGACAAGGGCAGGGCCGCATCGATTGCCGTCATGGGTTGCACCACCAGCGACAGCTTGCTCGGAGGCAGTTCTTTCCCGGCCCCCGGCAGGCCTACCCAGCGCTCTTCCGCGTTGAAAGGCAATTGCGCGACATTAAGGTTCAGGCGGGCGCCGGTCGCGAAGACTTCCGCCGTCTGCAGGCACAGGCCGAGAGGCGCCAGGGCGTCGCGCACCCGCGAGGCGCGCATGAACCAGCCGTGGACGGCGAGCGGATCGCCGCCTTGTTGCCGGGTGCCGGCCGCGAGTGCGGCATTGAGTTCGGCGGCGCCGGCAGCGTCGCAGGTAAAGCTTGGGAGCGACACGAACTCGGCGCCATAGACGGCGCGTCCGCGTTCGAGCAGTTGGTCGCAGCGCGCGCGGGGGTCGGTTGCTGCAACCCGGGTTCGAAGCGCGGCGCCCTGTTCCAAGCGCGGTCCGCTGACCTTCAGCATCGCGGCCGCCTGCCGGGCCAAGGCGCTGCGAATCTCGGGCGTGTCGCCGACC
>NZ_JBDIVO010000101.1:0-14116 GCF_039794385.1 Methylocaldum sp.
ATCCGCCAGGGCATCATTACGCCGGCGACAAAACAGGCCCTCGAGGAGGCTGAAGGGAGACTCGATGCCGCCAAACGGAGAATAAAAGAGATCGAGGCATGGCAACCGACCCAAATGCTGCCCAGGGCCAAACAGATTTACCGCGGCCTGGCCGAGCGACTGGAACGGATCGAAGACATCGCCGACGCGCGCGAAGCGCTCAGGAGCATTCTAGGGGAAGATATCAAGCTGGTGCCGGAGAACGGCGTATTGTGGGCAGAACTCAAGGGCGGCTGCGCCGCTTTGAGTCAGATAACGGTGGTAGCGGGGGCAGGATTTGAACCTACGACCTTCGGGTTATGAGCCCGACGAGCTACCAGACTGCTCCACCCCGCGTCAATTCAGAGTACTATACCGTAAATGCTTCCTCGATGCAATCCAACGTTTACTTTGGGTAACGAAACAGGCTCTTCGGATCTTCAGATTCCGAATCCCGTTCGTAACAATATTAAGCAAATGGCTGCGTAAATACCGGCCAATCCATCATCGAGCATTATTCCGAGTCCGCCGTGAACGCTACGGTCGAGCATGGCGATCGGCCAGGGTTTCCAGATGTCGAAAAGACGAAAGGCCAGGAAGCCGGCGAGCACCCATTCCCAGGAGGCCGGCACGAACATCATGGTGATGAGAAAGCCGGTAATCTCGTCCCACACGATGCCCGGATGATCCTGCACGTTGAGCTGTTGCTCGCACCGCCCGCAGATATAAACGCCGGCGATCAACAAGACGATTACGGTGAGTGCATAAAACGGGGTGCTTAGATTGGCTGCCAGCAAGTAGATCGGAACGGCGACCAGCGTTCCGAAGGTTCCCGGTGCGACCGGCGCAAGACCGGAACCGAAGCCGAATGCCAGGAAGCACGCGGGATTACCGAAAATCTCCGCCGGTTTGATGAGGCGATGGGACCTTGTTTTTATTGTCTGATTAATCACTGGAAAAGTGCTGATATCCGTCTTGGGAAAGCTCGATGGACCTGCCGTCTTTGAAGAGTCTCAGGCCGGTTTGCGGCTCGATTTGGCCAATCAGGGCGAACGGAAAACCGCCTGTCGTTAGGCAGCGCTCCAACTTCTCCCGATTTCCCGGCGGAACGGTGAAACAAAGTTCGTAATCGTCGCCCGCCGATAACGGCATCCGCCAGTCGCCCGTTTCCTCGATATAACGGCGTACCCCGTCCGGTAATGGCAACCGTTCCCAGGCTAGCGTCGCGCCTACGCCGCTAGCTTCCAAGATATGTCCGAGATCGGCGGCAAGTCCGTCGGACACGTCGATACCGCTGTTAGCCAAGCCGCGCAGCTTCAAGCCGATATCGACGCGGGGTTCCGGTCTTTCCAGATGGGCAATGGCCGTTTGGTCTTCGATACCGGTTCGGCCCTGACGCATCTTGAGTCCCAGCCCTGCGGCGCCCAATTCGCCGGTCAAATAAATCAGGTCGCCGGGACGCGCGCCGGAACGTCGAAGAGCGCCGTCTCGCGGCGTGAGGCCAAGGGCCTGGACGGTAATGGTCAAAGGGCCGCGGGTGGTATCTCCGCCGATCAATTCGACGCCGTAGCGCTCGGCCAAAGCGAAAAAACCCTTCGCGAAACTTTGCAGCCAAGCGGCGTCGGCATGGGGAAGGGTAAGCGCGAGCACCACCCACTTGGGCTTCGCTCCCATCGCGGCGAGATCGCTGAGATTAACGGCCAGTACCTTGTGGCCCAGGCTTTCCGGATCGACATCGGACAGGAAATGGACTCCTTCCACCAGCGTATCGGCGGTTACAGCCAGATCCTCGCCTTCCTCGACGCGCAGTAAAGCGCAATCGTCGCCGACGCCCAAAATCGTGGACGGATGCTTGACGGTTTGATCGGTGAAAAAACGGCGAATCAGTTCGAACTCACCTAAGGCCATGGCATTGTGCAAAGTAGAAGGGTAGTGCGGCAACTGCTAGGTTTTATGCCGCGTTTGTATTTCCGCCGTGCGGTGCTTACGGGCTAAGCGATCCAAGATGCCGTTGATGTACTTATGGCTTTCCGTGGCTCCGAAGTGCTTGGCGAGATCGATGCCTTCGTTGAGCACCACCCGGTACGGTATTTCCAGGCGGAACAGCAGCTCATATGCGCTGATCCTAAGGATGGCCCGCTCCACTGGGTCGATTTCGGCGACCGGGCGATCGGCGAATTCGCCCAGCGCCGAATCGATCGTGTGAAGGTGTTCGGGCACGCCATGCAGCAGTTCCTTAAAATAACGGGCATTGATTTCGGGTGCGCAGCAATGCTCGATCAGCTCGTCGAGCGGCGGCCTTTCGGGCTGCTGATCTTCCGTTTCCCTCTGGCGGCAGTATTTCTCGAGCGATTCTTCGAGCAGATTTTGTTCGTGATCGGTCAGGTCGTATCCGCTCTTATATCGTCTGAAAAGGACCTTTGCCTCCTTCAATTCACCCAGGAACTGGGCTTCGATCGCCGACAGATCGGCGTCGCTCAACTGCCATTGATAAACGGCCTGTACCGCGCAGCGGCGCGCCATGGTTCGCGCATTACTCATGCCGAACCTATCTGGTTCAATAAGTTGACCATCTCGACCGCGGATAACGCTGCCTCGGCGCCTTTGTTGCCGGCCTTGGTTCCGGCCCGTTCGATGGCCTGTTCTATGGTATCCACCGTGAGGACGCCGAAGGCGACCGGAATTTCATGCTTGAGCGAGATGCTGCTGATGCCCTTCACGCATTCGCCGGCCACATAGTCGAAATGAGGCGTTGAGCCGCGAATGACAGCGCCGACGGCCACGATGGCATCGTAGCGCTTCGAAGCTGCCGCTTTCTGCACCGCCAGCGGCAGTTCGTAGGCCCCGGGCGTCTTGACCAGATGGATATCCTCTTTTTTCGCGCCGTGCCGCAAAAGGGCATCCACCGCGCCGGCAACCAGATGGTCGACGATGAAGCTGTTGAAGCGTGACGCCACGATGCAGAAGCGGGCGCCCTGGACCAAGAGTTGGCCTTCGTAGGTTTTGATATCGGACATCGATGTTCTCTCTATTCTCAGGAAACGTATTCGACGACTTCCAGCCCGTAGCCGGATAAGCCAAGGTATTTTTTCGGCGCGCCCAATACGCGGAGCTTGTGCACACCCAAATCGGCCAGGATTTGCGCACCCGTTCCGGTGGTGCGCCAATCGTCGGTCTTCGGCTCGTCGACAGCCATTTCGATGCCGTTATCTTCCATCTGATACTGGTGTATGCGTTCGACCAGAAACTTGTCGTCCTCCTCCTTGCGGATAACCACCAACACTCCGCGCCCTTCGTCGGCAATACGTTTCATGGCATTGCGCAGGGGCAGTCCGCTGTCGTTCCGTCTGGCACCGAAAAGATCGCTAAGGAGATTGCGTCCGTGCACCCGGACCAGTATCGGCTCGTCGCCAGCAACTTTTCCCATGGTCAGCGCCAGATGCAGGCGCTTGTCGACTTGATCCTGATAGGCGTGCAAACGGAATTGACCGAATTCCGTCGGAAAATCGCAGGAGCAGATCCGCTCCACGGTCTTTTCGTTCTGAATCCGGTAATGAATCAAATCGGCGATCGTTCCGATCTTGAGTCCATGCTCTTGCGCGAATTTCTCCAAATCGGGGCCACGGGCCATGGAGCCGTCTTCGTTGAGGATCTCCACGATCACCGCGGCGGGCTCGAGCCCTGCCAGCCGAGCGAAGTCGCAGCCGGCCTCGGTGTGTCCGGCGCGATTGAGCACCCCTCCCGGTTGCGCCATCAGCGGAAAAACATGACCCGGCTGCACCAAATCGTCCGGCTTGGCGTCCGGCGCTACAGCACAAAGAATGGTGCGGGCGCGGTCCGCGGCCGAAATCCCGGTGGTGACACCGCTTGCGGCTTCGATGGATACAGTGAAATTCGTGGAATGCGGCGTCTTGTTCTCGTTCACCATCAAGGGCAAGCGCAGCTGCTGGCAGCGTTCGCGGGTCAACGTCAGGCAGATCAGTCCGCGGCCGTAACGCGCCATGAAATTGATGTCCTGGGGACGTGTGTGCACGGCTGCCATGACAAGATCACCCTCGTTTTCGCGGTCCTCGTCATCCATGATGACGACCATTTTGCCGAGGCGGATGTCCTCGATGATTTCTTCGATGCTGTTCATGTTCAGGAGATAAAGCCGGTATTCTTGAGAAGTTCTTCGGTGATGGCCGGCCCGCTTTCGGCGGCGCGATCGCCGAGCAGAAGGCGCTCCAGATAACGGGCCAGGATGTCCACTTCGAGGTTCACCCGCTGCCCCACGCCAGTTTCGCCCAAAGTGGTCTCGGCCAAGGTATGGGGAACGATGTTGATACCGAATCGATTGCCGTTCACTTCGTTCACCGTCAGGCTGATCCCGTCTACGCAAATCGAGCCTTTCTCGGCGATGTATTTCGCCAAACCGGCCGGCGTTTCGATGGTAAACCGCACCGAGCGGGCTTCGGCGCGCTCGTCGACCACCGTGCCCACGCCATCCACATGGCCGCTGACGAGATGCCCTCCGAGGCGGGTGGTAGGGAGCAGGGCGAGTTCCAGATTGACATGGGTTCCGGCTTTGGCTTCACCCAATGTGGTGCGCGACAGGGTTTCGCGCGAGACATCGGCGGCGAAAAACCGGTCTCCGAGTTCGATTGCCGTCAAGCACACGCCGTTGACCGCGATGCTGTCGCCCAATTGGACATCGGCGAAAGGCAGTTTGCCCGTAGCGACCGTCAAGCGGCAATCGCCGCCTTTAGGCTCGATGCGGGTTATTGTTCCGATTGCTTGGATAATGCCGGTGAACATAAAGAGCTCGTTGGTGATTCAAAAAAACGCTACTGCCTGAGCAAGGTCAGCCTGAGGTCGCGCCCGACCTGCCGCACGTCGCTAATCGTCAGCTCGAACCGCTCGGCCATCCGGGTCAAATCCGGCAAGTGGAATAGTCCGCGCGCCTTATCGCCCAAAACCACCGGCGCGAGATATATCACCCATTCGTCGACCAGGTTTTCCCGGAGCAAGGCGCCGTTCAGAGTCGGGCCGGCCTCCACCAGAACTTCGTTGAATTGATGGTGTCCGAGCCAGTCGACGACCGCCGTCAAGTCCAGTCGCCCGTCAAGCGTTGCGGGCAGGGTTTCGATGTCGAAGCTGTCCGATAAGGTCTGAGTTCGTTCCTCGTCCGACACGGTCGTCAAGACCACCGCGCGGTTCCCCCCGCCAGCGAGACGCATGCTCGCGGGCATGCGCAGCCGGGAGTCGAGGACGACACGGACCGGCTGCAAAATCTCTCCCGCCGTTTCCGGCAAGCGTGCCGTCAGTTCCGGGTCGTCCTGCAGCGCCGTGCCGATTCCGGTCACGATGGCGGAGCTTCTGGCCCGCAAACGATGGGCGTCGCGGCGAGCGTCCTCGCCGGTAATCCATTTGCTTTCGCCGGAGGGCAGGGCGGTGCGACCGTCCAGGCTCATGGCCAGTTTGCTGCGGATATAAGGCCGGCCGGTTTTCATGCGCTTGCAGAAACCGGGATTCAGTGCCGTAGCCGCGTTTTCCAAAAGCCCGCAGGCGACGTCCACGCCGGCGTCTCTGAGTGTTTTCAGACCCTCGCCCGCAACCCGTGGATTCGGATCTTTCATGGCCGCGACCACGCGGGCGATCCCGGCCGAAATCAGAGCGTCCGTACAAGGCGGCGTTTTGCCGTGATGGCAGCACGGCTCCAGGCTGACGTAGGCAGTCGCGCCGTGCGCCCGCGCGCCGCTTTGCCGGAGCGCCTCGACTTCGGCGTGAGGGCCGCCCGCTTGTCGATGCCAGCCCTCGCCGACGATTTGGCCGTCTTTGACGATGACGCAACCGACGCGCGGATTGGGATCGGTCGTGTATAAACCCCGTTCGGCTAGATGCAGCGCACGAGACATGAATTCCGCATCTTCGCGGGCAAAAACCGTAGATAGCTCCATCGGGCTATGGCTCCGAATCGTCGCCGAACAAGTCCGGCTGATCCTTCTTTTCATCCGGATTCGGCTGTTTCTCGAGACGATCGATGACCTCGCGAAACTCGTTCACGTCCTCGAAGCTGCGGTACACCGAGGCAAACCGAACATAAGCGACATGGTCAAGCCCGCTGAGTTCTTGCATCACGCTTTCGCCGATCAATCGCGATGAGACTTCGCGCTCGCCGCGGGCCAATAGCTTCTTTTTGATGCGATTGATGGCCGCCTCAATCCGGTCGCTCCCCACCGGTCGCTTTTCGAGGGAGCGAAGAATGCCGGCGCGAAGTTTTTCTTCGCGGAACGGTTCACGGCTGCCGTTGGCCTTGATCACCCGAGGCATATTCAGCTCCGCAGTTTCGTAGGTCGTGAAGCGTTCCCTGCATTCGGTGCATTCGCGGCGCCGACGTACCTGATCGCCTTCCTGTGACAAGCGAGAGTCGATTACTCGGGTGTCTTGAGCACCGCAAAATGGACAGCGCATTATTGTTTTTTTGAAAGCGGAACGGCGCAGCCCGGTAAGAAATCCGCGTCGCTCCGAGAAAAAACGCTCAATCCGCGTAGACGGGATATCTGCGGCAAAGCTGGAGCACGTCCTCTTTTACTCGCTCGATGACCGATTCGTTCTGCGGCTCGTCGAGTACGTCGCACATCCATCCGGCCAGCGTTTCGCAATCGAGCTTGGTGAAACCGCGGGTGGTGACAGCCGGAGTGCCGACGCGAATGCCGCTGGTGACGAACGGTGACTGGGGATCGTTCGGAACGGCATTCTTGTTTACGGTAATGTTGGCTCGTCCCAATGTTTCGTCCGCCAGTTTGCCGGTAAGTCCCTTCTCGATTAGGTCCACAAGGAACAAATGGTTGTCGGTGCCGCCGGAGACGATTTTGTACCCGCGGTCGATGAAGCGTTGCGCCATGGCGCGCGCATTTTCGACGACGTTCGCCTGGTATTGCTTGAATTCCGGCTGTGCGGCTTCCTTCAAGGCGACGGCTTTCGCCGCGATCACATGCATCAAAGGTCCGCCTTGAATGCCGGGGAAAACCAGTGAGTTCAGTTTCTTTTCGATATCCGGATTGGATTTCGCCAGAATCAAGCCGCCGCGCGGGCCGCGCAGGGTCTTGTGGGTGGTTGTCGTGGTGACGTCGGCGATTTGTACCGGGCTCGGGTAGACACCGGCCGCGACCAGTCCCGCGACATGCGCCATGTCCACGACCAGAAAGGCGCCGACCGAATCGGCGATGTCGCGGAAGCGCTGCCAGTCGACAACGCGCGAGTAGGCCGAGAAACCGGCAACGATCATCTTCGGCCGGTGCTCCTTGGCCAGGGTTTCGACCTGTTCATAATCGATATGGCCGGTCGCCGGATTGAGACCGTACTGGATGGCGTTGTAAATCTTGCCGGAGAAATTGACCTTGGCGCCGTGGGTCAGGTGGCCGCCGTGGGCCAAGCTCATGCCGAGTATGGTGTCGCCGGGTTCGAGCAGGGCCATATAGACCGCCGCATTGGCCTGCGAGCCGGAGTGAGGCTGGACGTTGGCGAAATCGGCACCGAACAGTTCCTTTGCGCGTTCGATAGCCAGACTCTCGACGATATCCACATACTCGCAGCCGCCGTAGTACCGTTTGCCGGGATAACCCTCGGCATACTTATTGGTGAGCACGGTGCCTTGTGCTTGCAACACACGGGGACTGGCGTAGTTTTCGGAAGCAATCAGCTCGATATGGTCTTCTTGTCTTCTTTCTTCTTTTTCAATGGCAGACCACAGTTCGTCGTCGAATCCCGCGATTTCCATACCCTTGCTAAACATAAAAGCGAACCTACAGGCTGGTTAGATGAATGGCATATTGTAACGCAACGGCCACGGGGACAAACTCGCTTTGTCATACAAAAAATTATTCGACGATGGATCACCTCGAGTTGGCGGCATGGCAGCAGTAATTCGGTACTGGCGGGGCCGGCGTGGGCCATACACACCTTTGGTTCCGGAGCGTTTTGGCCGCTGCTGCATTCAATCCGGCAGCCGGAAGGATTGCTCGGCGAATTTTTCCTTGAGGAATCGTCCGTGCACCAGCAACCCTTGGGCGTCCTTTTCAAACAGGCTTTTCGCAAGATCGTGCAGGGCGCGATCAAGCAAGTTCAGTTGGTCGTTGAGCGATTCCTCGGCGGTCTTGCCGCTGCTCAACTGTTGCGAGCGCGCCAAGGCCGGCGGAAGTTGCAGATATTGGTTGACGGTATCCGGCAGATAATCGAAAGCGATCTTGCGCACCTCGAAAGGCGTCAAATCGAACACATCGCCGCCGCTATCGGTCCTATCCATGAGGAACGCCAGTTTTTCTTCGATTTGTTGCAGCGTGCGCAAGGTGCTTTCACTCGCACGTTCGCGCAGTATTTCTCTGAGAGGTGCGAGCCGTTCCTTCCATAACCTTACGTGCGGCGAAATCATGTCGGCATCGCCCACGGTGAGGTGTATCTCCTGATCGATCAATTCGTTCGAGGCGCGTTGAAGCTCATCCTTCAGTTCCGCCAGTTCCATGTGTGCGCGTTTGAAAGGAGGCAGGTTTACGGGGAAGGGCAGCATTTGTTTCAGGATGGCCGGAAAACGCAGCAACGCCTGCTCCCTTAGCGAATCGATCGTTCTCGGCGCAAGACCGGTATGTTCGAAATAGGGCGCGATGATCTTGATTACGTCGAAGGTTTCCTGAACCTCGTCGGCGATTGGCGCCGGCAACCGGCGATGGGCCTTGCGGACCAGTTTCTCGACCCGCCTGAGTTCCCGGGACAGACGCCAGGACACGTCCGGCATCGGCGCCTCGGTTCCGGCCGGCAACAGTGCCCAAAGCGCCAGATAAATCCACATCGTCAGGCTGAACGAAAAGAACACGGATAGGACGAAGAGAAAACGCACCAGCGTGACGTCTACGCCTAAATAATCCGCGATCCCTGCGCATACGCCGCCCAGCCTGCGCCGCTGACGGTTGCGTTGGAGTTTGGGTCTGGAACTCATTTTTCGGAGCGATTGGAACGGATTTGCTGTATCCGGATAGCCAGTGTTCGGCATGGGTCTAGATTCTAAACGAGAAGTTGACACTTCGAACGAAAAAGGGCGGGAAAGTTTCGAAATCCGAAACGCCGCGGTCGGAAAAGCCGTACGGACTAAGCCGGCGCATTCAGCACAATGGCACATCCCGATTCCGGTAAGATAGCGGGTAACGAGTTGGAACGCCAAAGTGCGGAAATCCTAGCAATGAACGATTTAGAAACAGGACAGAACCCGATTGGCCTCACCGAATCGATTTCCGAGATGGCGAGCGTCGACTGGGAAAACTTGGTGGATCACAGAACCTGCGTTCAGCAGAACGAGCCTCTGGCTCGCGTCCAGGAGAAGTTCCGGCAGGCTGACGTCAGCTTCATGGCCGTCCTCGACAGGAAACGCGTGATCGGCCTGTGCGCGCGCCACGAAATCGGCATGTGTCTCGGCTCTCAATACGGGTTCTCGCTGTTCGGAACGGCGCCGGTCCGCGATCATCTGGTCGCACAGCCTTTGTTGATCAACATCAACCAGCTTTGGGCGGACGTGCTTCAGCGCGTGTTTTCGCGGACCGGCGAAAGCTTCAATCAGGACGTGCTGTTGGTCGACGATAGATGCACGTTCCTGGGGCTTATTTCGGTGCAAACCTTGGTCCGCCTCCAGACCCGGCTGTTGATGCAAAGCATCGTGCAATTGGAGCAAAAGCAGGCCGAAATCAGCCGACGCAATCAGCAGTTGACGGAAGACTTGCGCATGGCCCGCGAGGTACAGCTGGCCATGTTGCCGCGGACGGTGCCGACCATTCCTCCCGAGGTCGCGCCGGACTCAAGTGTTGTACGCATTTTCAGCCACTATGCCCCCCTCGGTCTGGTAAGCGGCGATTTTTTCGAGGTTTTTCCGATCGCCGACGATGCTATCGCCATTCTGATCGCTGATGTTATGGGGCACGGTGTGCAGGCAGCCTTGGTGATGGCGATGATGGGGGCGTTGATACAGAATCATCGCGAGGCGGCCAGCGATCCGGGCAGGTTACTGACGTCGCTGAACCGAAGTCTTTGCGAGATTTTGAAGTGCAGCAATCTGTCGACGTTTGTCTCGGCTTTTTCGTTGGTGATCGATATCGGAGGCGGCCAGCTCCGATACGCCAATGCCGGACATCCTTGCCCCATCCACCTACGTCGGGGATCCGGACGCGCAGTGCACCTGGATTGCGCGCAATCGAGCAATGGCGGCGTACTCGGCGTGAGACCCGACGTGACTTATCGTACCGGTAGCGCCGAATTGAAGGCGCGGGATGCCGTGCTGCTCTTCACCGACGGACTGTTCGAAATCCGGGGGGAGGACGACGACATCCTCGGCCAGGAGCGTTTGCTGGAGTTAGCGGCAGCGACCATGAGCCAATCGGGCGAGGTACTGGTTCAGGAACTGCTCAACGGTGTTCGTGGCCCGTCTCTCCATGGAGAGTTCGAAGACGATGTATGTTTGTTGGCTGTCGAAATCGGCGATATCGCGTTCGAAAAATCCCGTTTTCAAGTGTGCATGGAATAGGCAGAATCTCCGAACCAATGGGTTTGGATTTAGCGTCTGCTGCATTCTGATCATGACCGGTTGTACGCCTCACTCAAGCTTTCCGACCTTAAGCGGAGCACCGCCCGTCGTCATCGCCCACCGTGGCGCTAGCGGCTATTTGCCGGAACATACGCTTGCCGCGTATGAGCTCGCGATCGAGCAAGGCGCGGACTTTATCGAGCCCGATCTGGTGTCCACCAAGGATGGGATGTTGATCGTGCGTCACGAGCTAAACATCAGCGAAACCACCGATGTTGCCGAGCATCCCGAGTTCGCCGCCCGCCGCACATTCAAGACCATCGACGGGATACATGCGGAGGGCTGGTTTGCCGACGATTTCACGCTTGCCGAAATTAAGACATTGCGCGCCAGGCAACGTCTTCCGTTCCGCCCGCAGCAGTTCAACGACCGCTTCGAAATCCCGACCTTCCAGGAAGTGGTTGAATTGGCAAAACGAGCAAGTGAACGGAGCGGACGGGTCATCGGCATTTATCCGGAAACCAAGCACCCCACTTACCATCGCTCGGTCGGCCTGCCGCTGGAGGAGAAACTGGTCGAGATGCTGAAGCGATACGGACTGAACGGAAGAGCGGCTCCTGTAGTGATCCAGTCCTTCGAGACGGACAATTTGAAAGCCTTGAGGAAGATGACGGAGGTCCGGCTCGTGCAGCTCATCGATGGGGATGGTGTTGCGCCGGGTGGCGGCCCGATACCCGGCAAGCCGTACGATTTCACCGCAGGCGGCGATCCCCGTACCTATGCGGACCTTTTGACTCCGGAGGGGCTAATGGAAATCAAAACCTATGCCGACGGAATCGGACCATGGAAACGTTATTTGATCGGTCTTGCCGATCCCGGCGAAGTCGGCGCGTCGGAGAATGATTACGGTGAGAAATTGGGGTACCCGACCGCTGTCGTTCGGGATGCGCACAGTGTCGGCCTGTTCGTTCACGCCTGGACGTTTCGCGACGAGTCTCGCTATCTGGCAAGCGACTATGGCGGTGATCCGCTGAAGGAGTACCACCAGTTTTATAGCTTAGGCGTCGATGGCGTATTTTCGGAGTTTCCCGACACGGCAGTCGCCGCGCGTGCAGGCAAGAAAAACAAAGGGATCAAGTCCCGCGATAGATTTCAAAATGGCCGTTGATCAGATGACTGACGAATTCGGTCCATGTCATCTGTTGATTGGGTTCGGCATTCGGCATCCAAGCGTTGGGATCGTATTGTATCGCTACCGTGTTTGCCGCCGGATCCAAGCCGACGATCTGGAAACGGTTACCGGAAAGATGGTCGTGTCCGACATGTTTGTTCATAGGGTAGGTCTCCTATTTGAGTCATCGCAGAAGATAAGTGGATAAGTGAAGTCATCGACGTTCGATGAGCCAGGGCGGCTAAGGAGATTCCGTATTCTAGCTTAAGAGTGGCAGTTTGTAGGTGTTTTGCCCCTTGAAGGTGATTCTAGCGCGCATGTGACCGATTTTTTCTACAGTTTGGGAATCTTCCGAGGTCGAATGGCGCGCTACCGGATCTTGCGGGACACCAAAGAACCCGTTGCGTCATTAGTTTGTCAAATAGAAACGATAGCCTCGTGTTAGGAAAAGACAACAGGAAGAACTTATATGCAGAACGGGTGTATCAAAGTCATTGGGCGTCGGCGCGTTTATCCGGTCCGAAAGGGATGGAATGAGCCGTTAGAAGCCCACCGGCGGGACGCGAACGGGAGTGAAAACGAGTGCCAGAAACAGGAGACACCGAGCACTCAAACTATTCCGACGCAGCCGAGCCGAATGGAAAGGGATTGACAGTTCGAATACGAACGAGCAGAAGGTGAAACGGTCTGTCGGGGATGATGCTTTATTGCTCCGCGCCATTCCCCCTCGCATGACCATCCGATGCCGCCTCGTTGGCTAGTCGGTCGGAATTGTCGATAACGCGAAGCTTACGACATTGCGACCGACGAGCGGCCGGCGTCGTGATGCATCTGGCGCAGTTCTTCGTATTGTGTTTAGGGGCATCATGCCACCTCAGCGGAACTGGCGCCGGCCAACGAACCTGTTACGAGCTTTCACGGATACTTCGAAGAATCAATCATCTAGGCCAAGATATCGGTTGACTCAACAGGGTTCCCTAGCCTCGATAATGCAATTGGCTAACGGAGTTCCTAACAGGCTTTGGAGTCCAAGTCTCTTGCTTACCCACCTCGTTCTGGATTCGCCGTGTTCTGCCGGAGCAGAATCTGGTTGTAAAAGCGAGATGCTCTTCCGCTGTCGGGCTCGCTTTAGAGCCGAATCTCGTCCGATTCGTCCAATTCGAATTCTTTGATGACCTCGGCTTGCTGTTCGCTCCGAACCCGGTCGAGATAGGTCTTGGCTTTATCGACTTCGTGCGTTAGAAGCTTGACGGTCTCCTTCATATTGCCGAGCGCCTGAGTCTTGTATGTCGCTATCGCATCCATGGTCTCGTAGATATTCTCGAACGCCTGTTTCAGCTGATCCAGGGATACCGCCGAACTGGCGGCTTGTTCGTGAGTACGGGCCGCTTGCTGTTTCAGGAGGCGCGACGTGGAGGCGATGAGATTGCCGGTGGTGGTGTTCAAGGCTGAAATCTGATCCAGCACCAGCTTTTGATCGGTCAGCGCTTGCGCCACGATGACCGCGGTTCGCAGTGCCGATATGGTCGTCGACGTGGCTCGGTCGACGCCTTTGATCAGCTCCAGGTTGTTCTTGCGAATCATGTCCATCGATAAATAACCCTGGATCGTCACCGCCATCTGGGTCAGCAGATCCTGGACTTTCTGGCGCGTATAAAAAAGCATCTCCTCGCGGACGACGCGCGCTTTCTCGGGATCTTGCGCCTCGATTTCCGGTAGGCGGCGTTCAATGGCCTCGTCAAGTTTTTTCCCCACATAGATGTATTGCTCGAGCCTTTGCATGACTTCCCAGGCATGAATTTTTTCCTGCTCCAAAGCGGCATTGTCTTTGCGGAGCTCGTCCTGGCCATTGTAGAGCGCCTGGATGATGGCGTTCAGATGCGTTTGCGCGGATTGATAGCTTTCGAAGTAATTTTTGAGCTTGTTGCCGAGCGGAATGATTCCGAGGAGTTTCCGCGGGGCCAGGAGGTCGCCCTGACGCGAAGGGTCGAGCTGCTCCACGGTCGCGCGCAGTTCCTGAAGCGATTTCGAGATGCTCGAAGACTCGTCATACACTCCGGATTTCATGGCCCGTACCGGGCGTTCCAGAAGCCGGTTCGAAACCGTTGCCGCGGCCCTGATCTCGCGATTGCCCATGTTGTGTACGCCGGATAGCCGTTCCCGGAATTCGGCGTCGTTCACATCGGCGGCTAGGACGGTGTGCAGGAATTCCGTAATTTTCTCGTCCAATTTGGAAATGGTTTCCTGATCCAGTTTAACCATGCTGGTCGCCTGTTCCTCGTCGATTTCGGGGACCGGCTGGGGCGGAGTCAAGGTCAGAGTGTCGTTCGAAGTGGCTTCGGCCATGGTTTTCTCCGGATGAAAATACGGTAAAAAGTAGT
>NZ_JBDIVO010000102.1:0-13854 GCF_039794385.1 Methylocaldum sp.
CCGGGTTAATCCGGGGCAGGGATGCCCCGGCGCGGCGACAAGCCGCGTGAGCCCAGGCCGGGCGTGTACCGGGCCTGGGCGGCGGCCCGAAATACCAGGAGGGTATTTACGGGCCTGATTAATAATACCTAAACGCCGAAATTCTTCTCGACGAAATCCCAGTTGACCAGGTTCCAGAATGACTCGACGTATTTCGGACGGGCGTTGCGATAGTCGATGTAGTAGGCATGCTCCCAAACGTCGCAGGTGAGCAGCGGCGTTTGATTGCTCGTCATTGGGTTGCCGGCGTTGCTGGTGCTGACGATCGCGAGACTGCCGTCTGCGTTCTTCACCAGCCAAGCCCAGCCCGAACCGAATGTGCCGATGGCGCACTTGGTGAATTCTTCTTTGAACTTTTCGAACGAGCCGAACGATTGATTGATCGCGCCGGCCAATGCTCCGGCGGGTTCTCCGCCGCCGTTAGGTTTCAGGCAATTCCAATAGAACGTGTGATTCCAGACTTGAGCGGCGTTGTTGAAAATACCGCCCGAGGATTTCTTGATGATGTCTTCCAGGGACAGATTCTCGAATTCGGTCCCGCCGATCAGGTTATTGAGGTTGGTGACATACGTCTGATGATGTTTACCGTAATGGTATTCGAGAGTTTCTGCAGAGATATGCGGCTCCAACGCATTCTTGGCATAAGGTAACGGGGGAAGTTCATGAGTCATCAGATTCTCCTTTTGTCTATTGATAAAATCAGCACACCCAATCGTGTCGACGGGTGAAATTCCAACTTAAATAGTAGGGAATATAGTCTAACATCCGAAAGGCAACGCAAAAAGCATGTGAAGCATCGATCGACATGTCCGTCCTCTTTTCCTTTGACAAAAAAAAGAGCTTCCCATGAAGCTCTTTTTCGGAATACCTGATTCTCAGGTCGATTTCGGACCATCGCTGTTTTTACCTCTCAACAGGTGGATTGGCCATTCTCTTTAGACTTTAAATCTTGTGGTTACCGGTCCATTGCTGGACTTGCGCCTTCCAGCTTCCGTCCGCTTGACGTTTCAATACACTGTAAAGTACCCCGTCGTAGCGATACTTCATCACTTGCGACGGACCTTGCAGCGTCTTGATGTCGGACAACTTCGTCGTTGCGACGATGGTATCGTCCTTCTCGCCGCGCACATCGACGACATCCATCGCATAAACGCCTTTCTGAATCAGTGTTTGCCAAAACGCGCGGATTTCGCCGACACTTTTCGATACTGAACCGTTAGGCTGTACCAGCATTGCATTATCGGCATACAAAGACAGAATCTCGTCGACTTTGCCTTTGGCGAAAGCGGCATTCCACTTTGCAATACTGGACTCCGCAATTTGTCTAACATCTTCGGCTGCCTGGGACGCTCCCGTTCCCGAGGCGGCGAATAATGCGACTATCAGTCCTAAGCTACGTCTCATGTGACCACCTCCTGAGGCTAAAACTTTTTGCCCACGACTGTAGACTATAGAGCAACAAAGTTGGTTTACAATATCTAATAACCTTTACGAATTGTTTCCATAATTAAAATTATCAACTCGGATCACCATGGATAAATTGACTAGCATGTTGGTATTCACCAAGGTCGCGAAAGCCGGGAGTTTCGCTTCGGCTGCCAAAGAACTCGGACTGTCCCGAGCCATGGCGACCAAGCACGTGATGCAATTGGAAAACGGCCTCGGAATCAGGCTGTTGAACCGCACGACCCGAAACCTCAGCCTCACCGAGGTTGGAATGGTTTATCTGGAACGCTGCCTGCAGATTCTCGACGAAATGGAAGAAATGGAAATCGCCGTCACCCGGTTGCAAACGGAACCCCGCGGAACTCTCAAGGTGAATGCGACGCCGTTCTTCGGCGCGTACCATTTGGCACCGGCGATAGCCGCCTACATGGAGGCGTTTCCGGAGGTGAACGTCGAGCTGGTGCTGCAGGCGGGCTATATCGATTTGATCGAGGAAGGATTCGACCTTGCGATTCATCTCGACGAAATGCGCGATTCCAGTCTGATCGCCCGCAAGCTGGGCAGCTCTCAGCGTATCGTTTGCGGCTCGCCCCAGTACTTCAATAAGCACGGAATACCCAAGACGCCGGACGATCTCCGTAAGCACAACTGCTTGACCAACTCCAGCTTGCCGCCGCGCGACCAATGGCAGTTCAGCATACCCGGCGGCGAAACCACCGTGGTCAAGGTCACCGGCAACATGGAAGCAAATGTCGCAGATGCCTTGCGCATGGCCGCGATCAACGGTCTGGGCTTGGTGTTGCTGCCGACTTATATGGTCGGCCAGGACATCCGCAAAGGCAGACTGAACCCGGTGCTCACCGATTACGTACCGGCGCCCTTGGAGATTCATGCGGTTTACCCGCATCGCAAGCACTTGTCGGCCAAAGTTAGAACCTTCGTCGATTTCTTGAGCGAACGGTTTCATCCGAAACCCTACTGGGAAGACTGGGCGGATGCACAGGAATAAGCGCTGCATTCGGATCGCGGCTCTCGACCGAGACCGCATCACCTTCTTCCACGGCAGATATCGACGATGGCGCTTGAAATCGAACGTAAATTTTTGGTCCTAAACGACAGTTGGCGCAATTCGGTCAGGGATTCCGCCTATTTTCGTCAGGGGTATCTCAATAACGAAATCCATTGCTCGGTCCGGGTGAGGGTTTGCGGCGACCGGGCTTGGCTCAACATCAAGAGCGTTACCATAGGTACCCAGCGGCAGGAGTTCGAATACGAAATTCCGGCAAACGACGCTCACACCATGTTGAGCACCTTGAGCCGCAGGCCCCTAATCGAAAAAACCCGGTACTTCGTCGACGTGGGGCCCCATACATGGGAAATCGACGTTTTCGAGGGCGACAACACCGGCCTCGTGGTCGCGGAAATCGAACTGGGAAATCCGGACGAAACGTTCGAGAAACCCGGCTGGTTGGGTGAAGAAGTGACTTACGATCCGCGTTATTACAACACGAGTTTGTCGACGAACCCCTATAATAGCTGGCAAGATTAAGTCCAGCGGAGGAGCGTTCCTCCGTCGTTCTTCCGGACTCTCAACGGAAATTTGGCTTCCTGGCCGCCGGGGTCGGCAATATGACGACTTTTTTCTTCATCGTGCTGCTATTCGCCGTCTTGATCTTGGCGGCGACGTTCGTCGGGAGAAAATTGCCGAAAACCCATGTGGCCGCCAGCCGGATCCGCCTTAGCGCCCCGCCGAATAAGGTTTGGGACATCATCAATGATTTCGAATCTTACGCGACGTGGCGGCCGGGATTGCACCGTACCGAGCGCGGTCCCGATATCGACGGGCTGCCCAGCTGGTACGAAATCTGTTCCCAGCATAGCCGAGTACATTTTCGAGTAGTCGAACGTAAACTGCCTTCACGCCTCGTCACCAAAATCGTCGGCGACGACCTTCCCTTGAGCGGTACTTGGATTTACGAACTCGAAGAAGACGGCGACGGTACCGTTTTGACCATCACCGAGCAGGAAAACATCCATAATCCGCTACTTCGATTCTTCGACCGTTTTGTAATCTGTTATTACGGCGTCATGGATGTCTATCTGATTGCCCTGGCGATTAAGCTAGGCGACTCGGCCAGACCGCAACACCTCAGCCTCAAAATCGACGATTCGAGCATGACCGCCTGATCCGTCGGCGTAAAGACGCGCCACGTGATTCGGAGACGGCTGTCGTGAGCGGATATCGATCACGCCGGCGACCTCATCGCTCGCCCAAAATAATCGAAGCGCCCTAGTTGACAGGACTTACAAGCCGGGCATAAAGTATTGACCCGATACCAAAAGCAGCGGCCGGGCGTTCCCGCATGCCCTGCTGCAGCCTGAAAAGTATCGATAGGGCCCCGTTTTCCGGGTTCCAAAACGGGCTTCTTCGTATTCTAAACGCAGAAACCGCAATGACCTTATACCTTTTATCGGCATCTGCGGCAACTCTGGCTCCTAACAACCCCTGGCCATTGAAGGCCAGCTTATAACCGGATTAGGGTGAAAAAAATGAATGTCGAGAACCAAGCAGTAAAGAAAGATTATTTCTGGATTTATGTCGCTCTCGCAACGATCGCGCTGGTCGGCGTCATCGCGATGGTGAAGTTGAGTGAAAACGACAAATACGACCCGATTCGCCAGCAACTGTCCGAAGAGGCGGCCCAAATGAATATCCGAGTTTTGAACTAATCGTCGCCTCGTATTACGAGACCACCATCAAGAGGTCACCTTCATGAGAACAAGAGCGTTAAGTTCCAAATTACTTTGCGTGTTGGCCGCCGTCTTCTTTTCCTGCGGCACGGCGTTTGCGGCCGAATATATAGAGCGAACCCTCATGGGAAATACGATACCGGCGCAAAAATGTGCCGTAAAGGACGAAGCCTCGCAAAAAGCTACCGATAAGTACACCATCGACAAATTCACAAGACGGTTCTGCGAAACGCAAGGCTACGGATGGTATGTTTCCGAAGCTAAAGACCAAGGGAAGCTGGTTTGCGAGGAATGCAGCGGCGATGCCTCCGGAGCAGGTAAATACAGATGCCACGTGGAGGATATCGTCGTAGCCTGTAAGCGCCTCAAACCGGGCTCGGTAGGGCTGTTTCCCGGAGAAGGTTAAAAAAGGTTAAAACCGATCGCCCCCGCTGAACTCGGCAGTCAGGCGAAAGCTGCCATCGGTTCAGCGGTTTCCGGCGATATGCCGCAATAATATCGCCAATATCGCCTGACGTTTGCCTTTACCCCCTCGTCGACGGCGATGACAAACACCTAGAATACTCGGGCAAAGGCTTCAAGCCGAGTTCCCAAGCCCATGCCCAAGCCCCTGGTCTGCCAGACAAAGCAAACTCTCCTTCTAACAAAAGCGAGACGAGAATGGCGCCAGGCGCGATCAACCGACCTGTTCGACGAACGTCCGACAACGGTTCGGCGCGTATCAGCCTAGAATTGACCGCTTTCCAGGGCGGATATTCTTCCATCACATCAACCCTTTACGCGTATTCGACGCATCACAGCGCAAGTTTTAATCTGTGGTGCCATTTTCCGTTAGAATTACGCGCCCATCGCTTCACCAATTTGCCTTAGTGTGCTGCCGCCCATGAATATCGTGCTGCTCGGCATCGTCGCCTACATCCTGGTCCAGCTGCTGATCGGCATGCTGGTGTCCAGACATATATCCAGCGAGGACGATTATCTTTTAGCCGGCCGTAGGCTTGGGCTTAAGCTAGGCACTTTCACGGTTTTCGCCACCTGGTTCGGGGCGGAAACCTGCATCGGGGCCGCCGGATCGATCTACCAGTCAGGACTTTCCGGCGGGTCTGCCGATCCTTTCGGCTATGCCGCTTGTCTCCTTCTGATGGGACTCTTTTTCGCGGTGCCCCTTTGGCGCAGAAAACTCACGACTTTGGCGGATTTGTTCCGAATCCGTTATTCCCCCAAAGTCGAGCGGCTGGCGGTGCTCATGCTCGCCCCGACGTCCATCATGTGGGCCGCGGCACAGATTCGTGCGTTCGGACAAGTCATTTCGGCCTCTTCCGATTTCGAGGTCGAAATCGCCATCACGATAGCGGCGACGGTGGTCATTATTTATACGGTTTACGGCGGTTTGTTCGCCGATGTCATCACCGACCTGATCCAGGGCATCGCGCTCATCGTCGGCCTTGCCGTTCTTTTTTACGCCGTAACCAAGGCCAACGGCGGCTTAGCAGAAAGTTTCGGTGCGATCGAGCCATCTCGACTCAGGCTGTTCGGCGGCGGCGAGAAACCACTGCTGGAAGTGATTGAAACTTGGGCGATACCGATCACCGGCTCATTGTTCGCTCAGGAGCTGTGCGCACGCATCCTGGCGAGCCGCTCCCATCATGTCGCCCGAGCGAGCTGTCTGGCGGGAGGCGGACTGTATCTGCTGGCCGGATCGATTCCGGTCTTTATCGGACTGCTCGGCGTTCACCTGCTGCCGGAACTCGAAAATCCGGAGCAGATCCTGCCGAGACTCGCGCAAGAGCACCTCTCCACTTTTGCCTACGTGCTGTTCGCCGGAGCCCTGATTTCCGCGATTCTCTCGACCGTGGACAGCGCCCTCCTCGCCGCCTCGGCTCTGGTTTCCCACAACCTCGTGATCCCTTTGGCGGGAAACGTATCCGAATCCGGCAAGGTCCGCATTGCCCGCACCGGCGTGTTGATCTTCGGTATCGTGGCCTATGTGTTGGCGCTCTACGCCGAAGGCGTGTATGCGCTTGTGGAAGAGGCGTCAGCCTTCGGCGGCGCACCGATTTTCGTCGTCATCCTGCTCGGCTTGTTCACTCGCATCGGCCAAGCCAAAAGCGCTGCCGCAGCGCTGGTCGTCGGCATGACCGTGTGGCTGATCGGCAGTTATGCGCTGGAGCTGGCGACCCCTTATCTGGCATCTCTGGCGGCCAGCTTAATAGCCTATCTTTCCGTGGCCGTTTGGGAAAATCGTACCTTGAATACGGCTGCTGAAGCCTCCACATGATGTGAAACCATGTTAGACCAACAACCCCCCACTCGATATAACCAATTCCTGAAGATCGCCACCTGGTTCGAAGGCGGCCTGATTCTCCTTGCCTACGTGATAGGCTGGGCGGTTTCGATCAATCCGTTGGCGCATATCGGATTCAGCCCGATGGCCTTGGTTTGGGGCATCGTGGGCACATTGCCCCTCTATTTGCTGTTTGCCCTGTCCTATAACCTGCCTTGGAGCGGCATGCGTGCGGTAAAGAACTTCTTGGTAGAAAAACTAGGGCCTTTTCTGAGCCGCTATCGCTGGCAAGAATTGCTGTACCTGGGCTTTTTGGCCGGCATTTCCGAAGAAATCCTGTTTCGCGGCCTGCTTCAGCCCTGGTTCGAACAAAACTGGGGATGGATAGGCGGCATCGCCTTCAGCAACTTGGTATTTGCCCTGGTGCATTGGGTCACGCCTCTTTATGCACTGCTTGCCGGACTTACCGGCGTTTATCTCGGGATCGCGCTCGATTTCGGCGGCGAACGCAATCTGGTCATCCCCATTCTCATCCATGCCATCTACGACTTCCTGGCTTTCATCGCCGTGGCACAGACCTACCGTCGGGAAAAAAGCCGGTCGTTCTGATCCGCTGGTTACTCGGGC
Organism: Methylocaldum sp.; assembly: GCF_039794385.1. NCBI lineage: Bacteria > Pseudomonadati > Pseudomonadota > Gammaproteobacteria > Methylococcales > Methylococcaceae > Methylocaldum > Methylocaldum sp. The sequence continues at coordinate 7,148 of NZ_JBDIVO010000102.1, forward strand.
CCATGTGTCGGCAAAGAATTGCCGACCTACGTCTGGCCGAGAATTCCCGCGCCGGCGTATCGCGGAAAGCGCACTAGGCCCGGCTATCGTGTATCGGCGCTTCGCGGTACTTGAGGGGTGCCCCCGAACGGTCGGACGAGACGGCCAGGATTTCGGCGATGATGGACAAGGCTACCTGTTCCGGCGTTTCCGCGCCGATGTCCAGGCCGACGGGACCGTGGAGGCGACCTAGTCGAGCTTCATCTAAGCTCAAACCGTCTTGGGCCAATTCTTCGAGCATCTTTTGAGTGCGCTTACGCGGACCGAGCATGCCGATATAAGACACTGGCGAATGCAACAAATGGGCGAGAATGGCCCGGTCGCGATGATAATTGTGATTCATTACCACCGCCGCGCCGGCTCCTTCGAGCGAAATCTCGTTCGCCACGGCGTCGGCCCGGCACAAACGCACCTCGTCCGCCATCGGAAAGCGCTCCCGTGCGGCATACGCGGGGCGGCCATCGACTACCGTGACATCCCAGCCCAGCCGTTTGGCCAGATCCGCCAAGGGAATCGCGTCATGGCCGGCACCGAAGATGATCAAAGCCAACGGCGGCCGGATCGCCTCGACGAAAATCTCGAGCTCGCCCGAACCGCTGCCGTAAGTTTTTAGTTCCGATCGGCCGCTGCTCAACACCATCCGTGCATCGTCGACGATTCGCTCGGCATACGGGCTTTGTCCAAGTTCTCCGCCGATGGCGTTATCCGCGCCGATCCATAGACGCTCACCCGATCGGTGACGAAGATCGCCCGCGTAGCCGACGACCACGGCCACTGCTACCGGTCGCCGTGATCCGAGACTATTTTCGACGGCCTGAAGATAGGCAGGAATCTCCCCTTGCAACAGCGGTTCGACCAGGACGCGGATCACGCCGTTGCAGCCCAGCGCCAGTCCGAACACCAAATCCGCATCGGAGGTATGGTCGTAAGTGACGACTGCCGGCCGACCGTCCGCGGCAATGTCTTCGGAGCGGGCGCAGATATCGGCTTCCAGGCAGCCGCCGCTGACACAGCCGACCGTCGAGCCGTCTTCCAGAATCAGCAGGCGCGCGCCGGCACGCCGATAGGTGGAGCCTCTAGCTTCGATCACCGTTGCGAGGGCGCGCGGCTTCGTGCCGTCCTTGAGTGCGGACAGGATGTCCTGCAATTCCTTGCTTTGCGACATGGGGATTTCCCTTAAGCGGTTTTGAGATCGTGCTTGGACAAAGGCAGCGAGCGGACGCGTTTGCCCGTCGCGGCGAACAGCGCGTTGGCAACGGCCGGCGCCAGCGGCGGCACCCCGGGTTCGCCCACGCCGGACGGCGGCTCCCGGCTAGGTACGATGTGCACCTCGACCGCCGGCATCTCGTCGATCCGCAAGATCGGATAGTCGGTGAAATTGCTCTGCTCCACTTCGCCCTTGTTCAGAGTGATTTCCCCGTAGAGCGCCGCGGAAAGCGCCCAGACGATGCCGCTTTCCATTTGCGCCGCGATGGTGTCCGGGTTGACCACTTGGCCGCAATCGATGACACAGACGACCCGATGCACTCTGGGTTGTCCGCCCTCCACCGAAACCTCGGCGACTTGCGCCACATAGCTGCCGAACGAGGAATGCACGGCGATGCCGCGCCCGCGGCCTTTCGCGAGGGCCGAGCCCCAGCCGGCTTTCTTCGCCGCCAGTTCGAGGACGCCCCGATGCCGGGGATGCTTCGTCAGCAGTTCATACCGCAACCGGTACGGGTCCTTGCCGACGGCATGCGCGACTTCGTCGATGAAGCTTTCGACCACGAATGCGGTATGCGAATGACCCACCGAACGCCACCACAGCACCGGAATGTCGAGCTTGGGACTGTGCAGATCGACGCGGATGTTCGGAATCGCATAGGGCAGATCGGCCGCTCCTTCGACGGATGACACATCGACTCCGTCCCGCACCATTGCACCTTCGAACGGCGTCCCGATGGCGATGGATTGGCCGACGATGGTATGGGTCCAGGCGACCAGCCTGCCTTTCGCATCGAGGCCTGCGGTCAGCCGGTCGTGGAAGGCCGGGCGATAGTAGCCGCCCTTGATGTCGTCCTCGCGGGTCCAAACCACCTTGACCGGTTTCTTCACCGCCTTCGCGACGTGTACGGCCTCGCTGACGAAATCGGACTGCGGGTTTCCCCGCCGACCGAAACCGCCCCCGAGGAAAGTGGTGTGAAGCTCGACCTGTTCCGGCTTGAGCCCTGCGATGGTAGCCGCCCGGTTGCGGTCGGCTGTCTGGAACTGGGTGCCGGTCCAAATCTCGCAGCGGTCCTCGCGAAGATCCACCGTGCAGTTCAAGGGCTCCATGGGAGCGTGGGCCAGATAAGGCACTTCGTACTCGGCGCTGAACGGTTTGGCGATTTTGGCGAGAATGCCGGTTGCATCGCCTCTTTCCTTGGCCGGAAGCCCCGACATCCTGGCCAATCGGGCGAAATCCTCGCGAAGCTTCGCGGAAGAGAGATCGGCATTCGCCCCGCGATCCCACACGATCTCCAGAGCATCGCGTCCCTTCTTGGCCGACCAGAAATCCTTAGCCACCACGGCGATGCCGGACGGAACCTGAACCACGTCCACCACGCCGGCAACGGCTTTGGACTTGGCGGCATCGAAGCTCTTCACTTTGGCGCCGAACACCGGCGGCCGCGCGATCAGGGCGGTCAACAGCCCCGGCAACTGCACGTCCATCCCGAATTGGGCCGTGCCGTTGGTCTTGGCCGGCGTATCGAGACGGCGGGTCGGCTTGCCGATCAGCTTGAACTGCTTGGGATCTTTAAGTTTAACTTGGGCCGGCATCGGCAGCTCGGCGGCCTTGGCGCTCAATGCACCGCAGGACAGGCGCCGCCGGGTCGGCGTATGGATGACATAGCCGTTCTCGGCACGACAGGAATCCGGCTTGACCTTCCAGGTATCGGCGGCGGCCTGAATCAAAAGCGTCCGCCCGGCCGCACCCACCTTGCGGAGCTGCTCCCAGGAGGTCGCGACGCTCGTGCTGCCGCCCGTAGCCTGTATGTTCCAGACGGTATGGTTGTAAACCGGCGCAACCGGAGCGGCTTCGACCCTGACCTTGCTCCAGTCGGCCTCCAGCTCGTCGGCCACCAGCATCGCGAGCGAAGTGTAAACGCCCTGCCCCATTTCGGACTTGTTGATCAGGATCGTGACGGTTTCATCCTCGCCGATGCGGATGAAGGCATTGGGCGGATAAGTTTTGGCCGGATCTTCCGCCGCCATGGCGAACTTCATGGTGCGCGGCAGATAAAAGGCAATGACCAGGCTGCCTCCGAGCGCTGCGGACGATTTGAGGAATTGCCGGCGTCCCGGATTGGCGGGTTCGATGCTCATGACTAAGCTCCTTTTGCCATATCCGCGGCCCGGCGTATCGCCTTGCGGATGCGTTGATAGGTTCCGCAGCGGCACAAGATGCCGGACATTGCGCTATCGATATCGGCATCGCCGGGATTGGAATTTTTCGCGAGCAGCGCCGCGGCCGCCATGATCTGGCCCGACTGGCAGTAGCCGCATTGCGGCACATCCACTTCGATCCAGGCCTTTTGTACCGGATGATCGCCCTGTGCGGACAAGCCTTCGATGGTCGTCACCTGTTTGCCGCCCACGCTGGACACCGGAGTGATGCAGGCGCGGGCCTGTTCGCCGTCGACATGTACGGTACACGCGCCGCACACGGCCACGCCGCAGCCGTACTTGGTGCCGGTGAGACCGAGATGATCCCGCAGAACCCAGAGCAAGGGGGTGTCTCCGGAAACGTCCACTTGATAACTTTTGCCGTTGACGTTCAGCGCGATCATGTATTCCCTCCTCTGGCTATAATGGAAACCGCACCGGACATGCGGTTTAAGAAGTCTATTCGGCAAAATGCCCGAGGCGCCCAACGATGTCAACCAACCCGAACCAGCCGGAAATCGGCCTGGTGCTGCTTGCCGCAGGAGGCTCCCGGCGTCTCGGCAAGCCCAAACAGCTGCTGCACCATCGCGGAGAAAGCCTCCTGCGCCGGGCGGCGAAGTCGGCCCTGGCCTCACGATGCTCGAAAATCGCAGTCATTCTTGGCGCCGACGCCGAGGCATGCGCCCACGAACTCGAAGAGCTTCAGCTGCTGACCGTTATCAATCCGGAATGGGAAGAAGGCATCGGCAGCTCGATCCGGATGGGAGTGACGGCGCTCAACAGCGCGGCGCCGGAGCTGGACGCGGTGCTTCTGGCTTTGTGCGATCAGGCTTTGATCGATTACCGCCATTTGAACGGCCTGGTCGAGGCTTTCTGCACATCCCGCCCGACTGTGGTCGCCTCCCGGTATGGCGATGCCTTCGGCGCACCGGCGGTGTTTCACCGTTCGCTTTTCGGCGATTTGGCTGGTCTTGCGGGCGATGAAGGCGCAAAGAAAATCATCGTGCGGCATCTTCGATCCACCCTATTCGTCGACTTGCCGGAAGCCGGCATTGATGTCGATACGGTCGAGGATTACGCACGCCTGACAGGTTCGCCGAGAAGCGGCTGAACGTTGCGCGCGCCTTGAACAGCGGACGGCGGCGAGTTGGAACGCCGGTGCAATCGGGCCCGAACGACTTCAGGACCTCTCCGGCTTGTAACCGATGTCCACGATCACGCATCGCAGCGGTCCCGTGGGCGCATTGACGATCACTTCGTCGTCGATGGCTTTCTTGAGCAGGGCTCTAGCCATGGGCGAATCGACGCTGATCCAGCCTTTCTGCGGATCGAATTCGTCGGGACCCACGATACGATACGTGGATTCCTCGCCATCGGCGTTCTCGAGTGTGACCCAGGCACCGAAAAAGACGCGCTCCCGGTCCGAGGGCAATTGGGCGACGACTTTAAGCTCCGGCAGCCGTTTCTGCAGGTAGCGGATGCGCCGGTCGATCTCTCTTAGTTCTTTTTTCCGGTAGATGTATTCGGCATTCTCCGACCGGTCACCTTCGGCGGCAGCGGCCGAAAGATGCTTGGTCACATCGGCGCGGCGCTCCCAAAGCCCCTTGAGTTCGGCCCGAAGCTTCTCCGCGCCTTCCGCGGTGATGTAAGGTGAGGATTTGGAGGATGGAGGCCGCCAGCGCGCCATGTCGATATACAGTGACTCTTTTTGTTTTGGCGGAGAAGTATATCAAGGCCGCTCGTCGATCACGTTCCGGATGAATTTTTCCTGTGCCTCGACGCTTTCCGCCAAACGGAACTGGACCAGAGCCCGCTGCAAGTTCTGCCCCGGCTGCTCGACCTTGAAATAGCGGTCGCCTTCCAAGTGGTCGGTCAGGAAACGTAAACCGAGCTCCAAGGGAAGCAGCCGAATCGCGTCGTACAAATAGTAGCGCTCGATGTCCGTCAAAAAAGCCCCGGTTTCGGCGAAATAAGTCCGGAGAATGGCACGGCAGACGTCGAGATCGAACGTCACTTTCGCGGAATCGTCCGCCGCTTCGCCCGATCGATTGCAGCAGGAGCGGAGGCAATCCCCCAAGTCGTAATGAACGAGTCCCGGCTTCACCGTGTCGAGATCGATCAGACTGGCGGCGCGTCCGCTCTGCGCGTCGAACAGCACGTTATTGAGCTTGGGATCGCCGTGGATGACTCTGAGGGGTAGCTTGGCCTCTTCCAGAACGGCAAAAACAGAGCGGCGGGCGTTCACGAAATCCAGGGCGAACCGAAGCTCCGCATTTTCCGAGGCCCCTACGCCATTGGCGACGACTCGATCGAAACGGGCGAGGTACCGGGGTGCGATGTGAAATCCAGGCAAGGTGTCGTGCAGCAAACAGGCATCGAGATCGCTGGTCAAGGCATGGAACCGACCCAGGACATAACCCACTTCTTCCGCCTGGGCGGAATCCTGCAAGGTGTTTTGGCTCCGTGTATCCGGAATGAAGCTGAGGGCGCGCCAAAAGTCGCCCTCATCGTCGACCCAGAAGCTTAAGCCGGCGCGGGTGGGCCGAATTTCGGGAAATCTCAGATCGCGGACGGCGTCGGTGCCGGCTTGACGTTCCGTAATATGGCTCAACAGAACCCGCAGGTTCTCCATGATCAACCGGGGCTCCGGGAAAACCCGACGGTTGATGCGTTGAAGAACGAATCGCCCCCCGCCAGGCGGTTCGGCGACAACCAGAAAAGTATCGTTGATCAGCCCTTCGCCCAAAGGCTCGACGCTCAGATGGCCGTCTTCGTCCACGAAATGGCGAGCAATGCGGTTTCCGATTTCGCTCAAGTCCATGATCGTTCGAACTTCTCCAAATGGCAAACGGTCCATTCCGCGGGCGCCTATGCTCTGCTCTGATCGTTATACACAAATACTCGCGAGACTCGAATCACGCCCTCAGACTCGTCATTCCGGCAGGGATGCCGGAATCTAGGGCCAGGGATGGTAGTTGGCCAGTCACCAAAAACTTCTCACGAACTGGCAGTCAAATTCGTCCACAAATCCCGCCACTCCGGATTACTCTGCTCGATTAAGCCCAGCTTTGCAACGCGGGGCCATCTCTTGATTTGCTTTTCCCGCAAGATGGCGCTTTCCATCTGCTCGTGGAGTTCGTACCAAACCAGATGGTGAACCTCGTATCGCTTCGTAAATCCCTCGATAAATCCATTCCGATGTTGGAAAACCCGTTTGATCAAATCCGAGGTCACTCCAACATAGAGTGTCCCGTTCCGCCGAC
>NZ_JBDIVO010000103.1:0-13829 GCF_039794385.1 Methylocaldum sp.
TGTCCTGAGCTTGTCGAACCATGAACGGAATCCACTTGTTCAGAGCTTCCTTATGCAAAGGAGCTTTCCCATGCCTCTGCGACAACTCGTGGAATATTTCAATCAGCGCTTCGCCGAAGAGCAAGGACTTAACAGTCCGCCGCTCCGGCTTAAAGGTACGCGGGTCGAAGGATATCTCGGGGATCTGCATGTCGGCAGTATTCTCCAGCCGGTGCGGCTTGCCGAATCGCCGTCGCTGGTAATCGGCCACGACGCATCCTCGTTCGTGCCGGACGAGACGAATGGTTCGAATCGGCCGCTTCACGGCTCGGCCGCGGATGAAGCTCTCAACATCGTGAACCTCGACCGTCTGACCCGCACGGTTCACATGCTCAACTACCTGCCGGTCGCCCACCAGGACGGACACCTGTTCCTGCACGTGCACCCGCGCCATGTCCTCGCCGTGAAACGGGACCATGGCGCTTATTTCGAAGAGATCATCCGACGCTGCGGCCTCTCGACCCGCCGCGTGGTCATCACGCTGCAGATCAGCCCGATCTACGACCGCCATCTGATTCTGTTGCTCGAAAGGCTGAGAAACTACCGCGACCGCGGCTACTCGACCGCGATCAAATTCGACGACCGCGCCGGCGAAAGCTTCCTTGAGCGGTATTGCATCGAATTCCTCTACCGCTTCACGCCAGATTTCGTGCGGTTCGACACCCGATTTTTCCCGAAATTGGCCCGAGATGCCGAGAATTACCGACGGCGCTCTTCCCTGCTGTCGGCTGTTCGCCGCCTTGATACGCAGTTATTGATCGAGGGCGTCAACAGCGAGGCCGATGCCGATGTGGCGAAGCTGCTACAGGCCGAGTTGGTCAAAGGAAGCTACTACGAACGGAATACCGTTCGGGGGGTGGAGCGGAGCCTCGCCGATTACACGGAATAGCGTCGTGCTCTCGTTGCGGTGGACGGCGTCGGCCATATCCTGTTTCTCGATTGCCTCGTAATGATCGAATCGGATATCCATGAAATCGGTACGGATGCCTGCATAACCCTCGTTCAGAAGCGGAGCGACCGGGGAGCCCGTATCTTCGACCTCGAGCACCTTGGTCCAGTCGGCCCCGAGTAGAGGATCATTCAGATAAAGCGCAATGATGACATTGCCGGCAGCATTGTCCGATATAACCGTTCTCAAACCAATCCATTGGTTGGTAGGAATAAGATTGGGTTTAGAAACGCGGTCATATCCCCCCTGATAGATCCCTACGGTTTTCAGCGTATAGTATTTCCCGTTGAGCTTTTTCTTGATTACCGCATAACCATCGACACGTATTCCGGCGTAATACAGATTATCGCCGTTCTGATATCGATGAAAAAACAATACTCCATTGGATTCGTTCCGATTCGGACTACCCGACGCATTGATCCGCTCGATATTGAAATAGACTTGTTGAGTAAAATTCTTGAATTTCGATCGTGTGACTAGGCGGAATATATTTTGTGGCCGATACCCATCATCGGTATCGACCGGATTGGTCGTGGCATACAGCAACCGCCACTGATCATCGTCGGCAAGCTTTCCCTGCACGGTCATTCCTATTCCGCCTGACCGGTAGAAATAGGCCCCGGAGTTCAGCCACCAATCGTTGTCGTTACTGTCGCTCATGTCGGCCGTCTCATAAAGCACGACATCGCTATCGAATCCGTCCGAAAATCCCGAGGCCGAAGGTGCAGCAATCATCCCGACCGCGGCAACGAACATGGTTAAAGGTTTGAACAAGCTCACTGCGTCCATGTCTGATTGATCCTATTCCTAGTCAATTGTCCCTTGAAGCCGATAAAAATCCTTCAGATACAGCCCGTCGGAATGAGTGTCAAAACTCGATCAAGGCGCCGGCGATGGCAGCAAAGTTAGAATAGGTCGCAGCCTCGTACCTCGAAGCCGTTACATACAAACTAAAGTTGTCGGCCACGTTCCATTTGACACTGCCACCCGCACTCAGCTGAAAACTAAAATCGGTGCCGGCTTCTTTGCCAACACCCGGAGCCACGGTGACCTCTGCGGAGACGGCATCGCCGAGCCGGGTTCTTAAGCTGAAAGGCGCCATCAATCCGAAATAGTTGTCCGGTGTCCAGAACAAGTCGCTCATTTTACGCGTATCGTCGAAGGTGAACTGTGCGCCTATGCTAAAGTCCGGATCTTTCCAAAACCTGTTTTCGATAAGAACTTCAGTCCGGTTACGCTCGTTGTTATCGCTATAAGAGAAGAAATAATGGTTGGCCGCTAAGCTGAGCGTATCCAAGGCCCTGAGCTTGAATCCGCCTACGGCCCTGAAAAACGAGATATGGTTGGCTATGGCGCCCGCCGTGTTGACATAGCTGTGATCGGCTCCGATCGAGAAATCGACGTTATCGCCTATGCCGGTATTGAAATGAATCGAGCCCAACGGATAGGTCGGAGAGGAGTCTGGGGAACCGGCGGGAGACGATCGGCTCGAGAAACCGGCAGCCCCCGCCGAAAATGCGATCGCCGAACGCGGCCCCAGCTCGTTCAGCTCATACCGCAGTTTGCCCTCGAATTGGTGGCCTACCGCCTGAAAGTCCGTTTCCACCGGCGCTCCGCCCGTTCCTGACGGCCTCAAATCGACGGTCTGATCGAAATCGATGTATCTGTAATAGCCCCAGAAGGAAAGTCTGTCCGAAATACCGTAATTCACGGATGGCGCAATGCTGAAGTACGACCGATCCGAGTTGTCTTCAAAGTACAGTCCCTCGATTTGCATAATCGGTCTGAGACGGCGGTCTAGCTCGGCTAGCTCGTAGCGAATCACCGGGTCATTCGGACGAAGAACCGCCGCCTTCTCCAAACGCTCGCGAGCACCCGCATGATCTCCGCTCCACCGAAGCACTTTTCCCGTCCTGACGAGCAGTTCCGCATCGTCCATCGCCCCTTCCCGCCCTAACCGATCGAAGATCTCCATGGCTTGCGAATATCGGCCCGCACTGGCGTAAAGCAACGCCAACTCATTGGAGGTCGATGCGATAGGATCGATGGCCTTCAAGCGCGCAACAAGATCGTTTCCGGTGTACTCGCGCGGAACTTCAAACCGTGGGAGATAGAATCGAGGAGAATTCCTGGTCAGAAGATAGTCATTCTCCACGTGAAAGGCCATCCGAAAATATTTTTCCGGAAGCTGCCGGTTGAGCTTGAAAGCGGCAGGCTCATTGGACAGCGATTTATGTCCTTGGTCGCTGTAGGGAAACGAAAAGGCGATAATCTTCGAACCCGGCACTTCCCGACTCAGAACATCCCGGCAGTCGCGATAATCCGCTTCGATCCGAGCGGCGTACTCCTCATAGGTTTCCAGTCGGCCCTCCCCGTCCAGCCACATTCGGTTGACCAGAAACCTTCCCAAATGGCCGTCCTTATCGACGGGCACATAGTGCTGTCCTTCGGTACTGTGACATTGCATATCCCAACGTCCCGTCGCAAAGTAGCGCCTGATTTCCGGCCAGGCGACGGTATAGGCGCCGCGGGTGGCAACATCCGCCACCGGCACGAACATCGTTGCCTTGAATCCGGTCTCCGCGAGAACCGGATCCGCATTCCGAAAACTGTCCGAGCGAGCATCATCGAAGGTGATGAGTATCGGTTTAGGGGGCAGATTCACATCTTTTTTCTCGAGAAAATCGAGAAGCTGATCCATGGTGATGGATTGATAACCTTCTTTCTTGAGCGCGATCAGCTGGTCTCGGAATTGCCTCAGCGGCACCGTATCCTCTCGATTCGAGCCGGTGATACCGTGATAGAGAAGAACCGGAATGCTCGGCGATTCGGTGTTTTCATAAAATGCGTTCAGCGCCTCCAACGCGCGGCCCTGTTCGCCGCTATAAAACGTCAACTTGGCCAGATTCTGCTGTAGCGTGACTTTGCCCGGATATAGCGGTTCCATCACTTCAAGCATATCGCGCGCGGCAGAAAAATCGCCCAGCCCCCAATACGCATTGACCAGCTGTTGGAGCGTACGGCCAGAATTCGGATACTTCGCATGAAGCTGTTCGGCGAGCTCGACGGCCTCGGCGATCTGTCCCCGCAAACGTTTTGCCTCTATGAGCTCTATCGGCCCTCCGCTCTTGATCGGATCCAGTGCCACGGCATGCTCGAATTCCTGAAGCGCCACCGCGTAATGAATGGCAGAAGCCTCCTGCTTACCCTCTTTGTCGAGGCGCCCAGCCAGTTCAAGATGCAGATTTCCGAGCTGGATCAACCGGTCCGGAGATGGCGCGACGGCGGTCAGCCGCGTAAGCCAGCGAACGCCAGCCTCGGTGTCTCCGGAGTAGACGGCATCATCTGCAATCAGGCCTAAGGCATTTACATTGTCCGGTTCTTGCTCGAGGACCTGCTTGGCGAGCCGTACCGCGTCCTCATGACGCCCTGCCCAAACCAGAAGCCGAGCAAGCCTGATTGTCCATTTACTGTCTTCCGGATGCTTGGCAACGAGGAATCTCCACTCCGACTCCGCCCGCTCCCAATTACCGAGCGCGGTATAGTGCTCGGCGAGCCTCGCGCGGGCGACATCCTTCTCGGGATGGGCTGCCAAATAGCGTTTCAGGACTTCGACGGCTTCATCGTACCGATGCTCATTCCAATACGCGTGGGCAAGACCCAATGTCGCCAGATAATCGTCGGGCGAAGCCTGCAGACTCTGTTTCAGATAGGCAATCGACTCCTCATTTCTCCCGAGATCGGCCAATAGGGTGCCTAGGCGGCGCAAATGCTCGGGGGCGTGATCAAGTTCCACCAGCGATCGTAAAATGGCCTCCGCCTCCTTCCGATTTCCGGTAGAGGTCAAGTTCTCGACGAGAGCCAGTTTGGCTTCCACATTCTCGGGCGAGCGATCCAGGATGGACCTGATCTCTCGCTCGGCCGAAGCATAATCCTTCTGCGCCGAGAAAATCCTTGCTCTGCCGAGGTGCGCCGCTTCGTCCCCCGGTGCTTTTTGCACCACCTGCGCGTAATAATCGAGCGCCTGAGACAAAAGCTGGTCCTGCTCGCTAGCCCGGCCGAACGCCAAAAGAGTCGGTACGTCGCCCGGAAAATCCTTCAAAAGACCGCGCCAAATCTCATAGGCCCGCTGATGCTGTCCGAGCCGCCTAAGCTTTGAGCCCAACTGACGCCAACCCGCGACCAAATCATCGTCACGCTGAATCTGAAGACATTTTCTGTAATATTCGGCCGCTTCCTCATATCGGCCGAGCTCGGCCAGGGTGTGGCCAAGACGCCGCTGGTTTGCCGGCACGGGGTCCGCCTTTACCAAGGGTCTCAAGACCTCCTCGGCGTCTTTGTACCGCTGCTGGCCTATCAAGGCATCGGCAAGAAGCGAGCTCACTGCGGCATCCGCAGGAGCACGCTTCATCACGGCCCGAATCTCCCGCTCGGCAGGCTTATACGCTCGCTGGGCCAAAAAAATCCGCGCCCTTCCGAGATGAGCCTGTTCCTCTTCCGGATCGTTTTTCATTACCCGCGAATAATAATCAAGCGCCCGGTCCCAATGGCGATCCTGCTCACAGGCCTTGCCCAAAGCCAACAGAATCGACACATCGTCGGGAAAGGCCGCGAAAAGATCCGTCCAGATTTTATAAGCACGCGTCTTCTCGCCCAGCGCCCAATAGCTCCAAGCGAGCCCCCGCCAAGCCGCCACCGAGCCTTTATCGATCGCGATCGCCCGCTCGTACTCGCGGCGAGCGTCTTCATACTTCTTCTCGGAATAGAACGCATCGGCATGGTTCAAAACCGTGTCGGCGGATTCGGAAGTCGACTCCTCTGCCGTGACTGCGGCCGCGAATACGAGGGCGATCAGGCTGAGCAATACACGTTCGAAGATGAGGCTTGCGGCCGACGGGCCGAAGAAATGACAGTTCCCTAACATCACACGCTGACTCTTCTTAGTTTGAATTCGTATCGAGCAACGGAGCCGGATTCACCGCGCGGATACAGCAAGCATCACACAGCGATGAAAAGCCAACGGCAATCCGGCCGTTGTCATTCGCTTGCGCATCCGCGACGGCTAGCCGCCGCGGATGCGCAAGCGCAGAGATGGACTTCACTGAATCCCGAGCGCTGAAGTCATACAAGATCGCCGGGGGGATCGTCGCCGGACGCTGGCAATCGATCCATGAGGCGCCGCCCGGCAAGAGTCCCCGGAAACCGGACGCGCAGCGGCAGGGGGCGTGCGCTGAGGCAGCACATTGCGTGCCCGCCCGGAGAATAAGAATGGTAATGATGAGACGCCGCGAGAGGCATCGCGGGCGAGGAGTATGGCGGCTGCGATAGGCGGCAGCCCCGCCAGCGGTAGATCGAGAATCGACAGTACTTTCCTTTTCCTCCTTGGCCTGCCTACTGCTCCAACCGAAGTCTTCCCCACAGTCATCGTCCTTAAGATCGACAAGCTTTTCATTATTTGACCTCCTCTTCTTGGATAGCCGACACCGCTACCCTCATCCACTCGTACCGACAGCCCGTGTCCAGCCGACTGCCTATCCGATTATAGCCATACTTTACCGCTGGCTGTCCAATACGATGAATCCGATGATTTGTTTCATCTGCTTGCCAAGATCTGTGCCATTGGAAATTTTCTGCGCCACGTTTCCCGTGGCTCCGACTGCCGTCACGGCACAGAAGCCACGGTATATTCATCTTCAGAGACTATGTTGCCCCCATCCTTCACCAGCACCAAGTCGTCGCGGCTGAGAGAGAATACGTCCTGCCCTATGTCGCCAACCATGGTGACGGCCAAGATCTTGCCCTTCGCCGCCATGCGCGCGTCGAGATTGGCGAGAAAGTCTTTCGATTCCCGATCCCCGGCGGTGGAGCGTTTCATGATGATGTTCAGGCCGTCGAATGCTGGGTCTGCCGCCCAATTCAATGCCTGCTCGGCCAGCGCGACGGTCTCGGATGACCGAATGTTGTCCTCAAGGATCAAGGCCGGCAAAAACTTGAGCCGATGATGGCGGGCGAAGATCTCCACGGCAAGGTCGCGATTCTCTACCTCTTTATGCGTGCCCCCGCTCGCCCAGGTGAAATACTTTGGGCTGAGCATGTAAAGATCATCGACTTCGCGGCGAAGCTTTGTCCAGGCGGCTGCCCCGGGTATCGCGGCCACGATCCCGTATTTTTGCGGCAACGGTTCTGCCTTTACCCAGTTCAGGCGCACGGATGCGCTGCCCGCGCCCGCCGGATCCTCATCGCTTTCGTTCCAGACCGCGAGCGTTAAGGGACCGTAATCGGATCCCGCAGGCATCTCGGCCGGCCGCTTTAACAGCGGACGTCCGTTTACCGATGCGACCACTCGGGAATCAACGACTCGCAACGCTAAGGTGATAGTCCCTGAAAGCACTTCCCGACTCGCGAGTTGATTGAAGCTACCGTCCTTATTGCGTGCCTGGAGCAGAGCCAGCCCCTCGGAAACGCCCAGCCGGACGAACGGCTCGCCTTGTCGTTGCCGCAAGGAAATCCAAAATTGACCTTGCGGTTGTCCCTCGAGTTGCACTTCCACGCCGGCATTTTGCCAATGCTCCGTGCCGCCGAGCATGACCAGCGCCCCCTGCTCTCCCTCCTTGCTGGCCACCCGAAGCGCGCCATCCTCGATGGCGATTTCGCCTCTGTCCACCACCCAGTCCGGGGCAGAACGAGCGGCTTGAAAGTGATCGATGAAAGGCTTCCGGCGCGGTGCATGGGCTTCGAGCCGAGCGAGCAGATCCGCTTCGCTCCACTCCTTCGACACCCGAATTCGTCTGAGACCGGACCAGGGGTCATCCCGGTAGTTGGCTCCCCAAAGACCGGTAACAAAACCCACGGAAAGAGACGCCGCTTTCAAGGTCTGGGGCCAGATGTCGGCTTCGCCGCCCTGATCCGCGTTCCAGGCACGCGAACAATCCGCGGCGATAATGGGCTGTCCGAGCCTCTGCTCCAGTACCTTGCGCTCTCGGGCGTATCTCTTCGCCAGAACTTCGGTCGATGTAAAGCCTCCAACACCGGAATTCTGACAGCCGGATACGCCCACTTCCCAGCGACCGCTCTTGACCAGCTGTTTGAGTCTGTGCCAAGAAACCATGTGGATATTGGCCTGATCCAGCAAGCTCGGATTGACGAATACGACTCCCGTCATGCCCACGGACGCGAACACCTCGTCCGCGGTCTCCAGGGTTTCCCTGTACGCTTCGTCGAATGTCAGCAGCAGAGGTTTTTCCGGCAGCGCAGCCTCGTCATCAAGTTGCCACCGGCGCACTTGTGCTAGCCGCACCGTGGAATAACCGGCCTTTTTCAAAGCTGTCATATCAGCCCGGAATGACTCCGTCGGAATCGCGGAGTCGCGCGAGGAGCTGATCTTGCCGAACACCAGCGCGACGAACGCTTCTCTCTCCTGTCCAGCCATAATCGGGGCCGGCGGGGGCGAGGACGACGCGCTAGACATGTATTCCACACCTTGCAGAATCGCTGTCACCGTGACGGCCAAGGCTATCCACCAAAACAGATTGCGCCAATGTCCGACCGGGTGCGCGCTGCTGGGAAACTCGCTTACGACAACTGTTTGCTTCGTGGCCATCACCGCGTCCCCCATCCGTTGTTTCGCTGAGTGGCAATCGCATACGGCATCTGCCAAACCAAGAAGATCATGTAATAAATCGTAAAATAAAGGCCATAAATCCAGTTTCTATCGGATTTCCAGAAAAGGTAATAAGCCGAAAACATAAGCCCTATCATTACCGTGCCGAGAAAGTACACCATCGGCGATATGAAATCGTTATTGGCGATCGGCAGCCATAGACACATACGAAGTATCAGGATGGGAGCCACTATCGGGAACAGCAATTGGGCATAAAAAGCGACGGCTGCAAGCGGAGGTTTTTTCCACATAAAAGTCGCGGCGATTAAACTTTCTCGGAACCACGACTTTTTCCAGCGCAGCTGCTGTTTGAGAAATTTCCGATGCTTTTCGGGGACGATAGTCGTAGCAATCGCTTCTCCCGAGTAAATCACGCGATATTTGCGCAGCAGCATATTGGTCAAGCTGCGGTCATCTCCGAAGGTAGCGCGAACGCCGAGAAAATGCTGGTTGAGCCAGCGATCGAGAACCTCCATCACACAACTACGGCGGTAAGCGGAGAAACAACCGGGACAGCAGGTAACGGCGCCGAATATACTCTCAGCGGCCTTGATAACTCGGAATGCCACATAGTAGCGTGCCTGTTGCATCCGGGTGAGGCCATTTTCTGCGACGTTTGCGACCTCGGTATGTCCGGCTACCGCGGCGACCGTGGGATCGGCAAAGCCCTGGACGATTTTTTTTATCCCATCTCGCCGGACAAAACTGTCCGAGTCCACATAAACCAGGATTTCCCCGCTCGATACGCGGGCTCCGGCCGCCATCGCCTCGCGTTTCCCTTTATTGCGATCGAAGGACACCAGCGTGAGTTGCGGCCAGCGTTCTTGAGCGCGACTGACTTCCCTCAATGTACCGTCGGTCGATCCATCGTCGACGACAATCACTTCGAAATTCTCGGGCGGATAATCGACGGAATAACAGCATTCGACAGTTCGGTAAATCGCTTCTTCTTCGTTGAAAGCGGTAATGATGATACTGACTGTAGGCGCTATACCGACATCCTTCGGCGGTTTATAGAAAACGGAAAGCACGAAGCGCGAAATAATAAATACTCCAACCGTAATCGAGTAGGCATTCACGAACGGCTGGTACCAGTAATAGGTAAAATTGCTCCAGCGCACCCCCAATACGACCGCCATACATAACGCTATCAATGCTATTGCGATCAGACGAATGAATGTGCGGTTAAATCCCGTAGATTCAGGATTAGTCGGGTGCTGAATATTCTGGTCGGGCAAACTTTCTAAAGACAGGAAATATTCCGTTGTTGACATTCGTTTTCTCCTTAAAACAGCTATTGACCGGCAGCAATAGCGGAATGTCGAAAGCCTCGATGTGGTGGGCCGAGGCCGATCAAAACCCGATCGGGAAATCGAGACAGCTTTTCAATAAGCTTGATTGAAACCTGGCGACGCTCGCGCTATTGAGGACCACCAGACTAGCCCGCATTTCTCACACCCTTTCGTCGCGAGGGCGTCGAGACGCCGCTGTGGCGCGCCGCACGGACTGAGCGACGGCGAAGGCGTAGCTGACACTACGTCGAGCCAGCGAGAGGGGCGAGGCGGAGAAGCCCATCCTCCGGTGAAGGATGGGCCCGCTGAGCGGGCGGCCAAGGAAGGCTGCCCTGGACTTTGTGCGCAGCCGGATGGCGTAGCGCAAAGACGGCGTGTCACAGTAAGTGGAAGGGTCGCGACTAAAGCGACCGTTTGCGATTGGGCGGCGTCCGCAGTAGGAAGGGTCGCTTCGGCGCTCCCGATGCGACCGTTTGCGATTGGAAGGGGCCGACTAAAGGCCCGTTTGCGATTGGAAGGGGTGTGAGAAATGCGGGCTAGTACTTTTCCTGCAATCGTTTTCATACGACATCATCCTTATCCTTGTCGGTATGTAGGCGTGAAGACAGCAAATGCCGATTATTTCGCCCGGCCGCGTCCTTGAGATCCGCGAGTCTCGCTCGACGAATGCCCCTCGCCGGGACGCAATCCTAATAAAAGATGAACGGCCGGATTGCGCACAAAGCGCCTTTTCCAGACGCTGCCACAGTTCAGTCAATTTTTGTGCCAGACATTCATCTATTTGTTCTTCAATACACTTTCTAGGTAACACGGAAATTGGCGCCGTAAAGTCCCTGAAACATCCGGATCCTTCGATGTTTCGTAGAAACCTGATATGCAGTTAGCTTTGAAAGCTCAGCCTTGCCAAAAATCTGACCTGATCTTTCGTAAAAGTTTGATTTTTCTTAATTTCGTGATAGCAAATGCGCTACCGGCGACCGGCCCATGACTTGTAAAATTTTCTGACACCGGGGCGGCGGAACCCTTGCTTTTTTTTATGATGCTTTGAAGACTCAGATCAATGCGCAAGCGGTGGCTCTTCCACCGCCGGTTCGCCTGTCACGAGAACATGCCCATAGGATCGTGCCGGTGGTGGAAGCAAACCAAGCCCGGACGGATCTACCGTCGGCACGAGGACCAGGCACCTGTGCCTGCGGTGACGAATCGCTCTCACCCGCTCGGTAGCGTGTCCCACACAACCGGCGGGCGAGATCATCGCGCTGCCAAGAATCTCTCATACGCCCCATGCGGCTGCGTTGAGCCAAAACTGCTTCCGAAATTTCTGCGGCAAGGTGACACTCCAATTGCCGTGCGATCAGATAGCCAAGCCAGGTCGATTTCATTGAGTGACCTTGGCCGGTTGTACCTGCCCAATAATGACTTCTGGTTATAAGAACAAGCATTTTTATTATTTTTGAGAATAACCGTGCGCTGTTATCGTACAAGCAAACAACCTCACACCTGATGGGAGCTCTCTTGGCGATGCTGAAAAAACATGGAGTATTGCCCGGTTTTTCGATAACCCTGGGATTCACGTTGACATACTTGAGTCTCATCGTGCTGGTGCCCCTCTCGGCAACGGTTCTGAAGAGCGCCACGCTGGGTTGGGACGGATTCTGGACAGTGATTACCGCCCCGCGGGTTTTGGCCTCTTACAAGCTGACTTTCGGGGCCGCGCTGGCCGGTGCCTGCATCAATGCCGTATTCGGGCTGCTGGTGGCCTGGGTTCTGGTCCGCTACGACTTCTTCGGCAAAAAGCTCGTGGACGCCTTCGTCGACTTGCCGTTTGCCTTGCCGACCGCCGTGGCCGGCATTGCGCTGGCGACACTTTATTCGAGCAAGGGCTGGATCGGCCAGATCTTTACTCCCTTGGGGATCAAGATCGCGTACACGCCGCTGGGCGTGATTCTCGCGTTGACCTTCATCGGCCTGCCCTTTGTCGTCCGCACGGTTCAGCCGATCCTGGAGGATTTCGAGACCGAATTGGAGGAAGCCGCGGCCAGCCTCGGCGCCAATCGCTGGCAGACCTTTCAAAAGGTTATCCTGCCGACGCTGCTGCCGGCGCTCCTGACCGGATTTGCCCTGGCCTTCGCCCGCGCCGTCGGCGAATACGGTTCGGTCATTTTCGTCGCCGGCAATATTCCTATGGTTTCGGAAATCACGCCGCTCCTCATCATCACCAAGCTGGAACAGTACGACTACGCCGGCGCCACGGCCTTGGCCGTGTCCATGCTGATCGTATCGTTCGGCCTGCTGCTGGCCATCAACGGGCTCCAGCGCTGGAGCCAACTGCGCCGCGCTTAACATTTGCAAGGAATACCAAATGTCTTCGATTGCCCTCCCTTCATCGATCAGCCGAACCCGCACCGCCAGCCGTACGAATCGCGAGCCGGCGCTCGTCCGCTGGCTGCTGACCGCTTTGGCCCTGGCTTTTCTGTTCGGCTTTCTGTTTTTGCCGCTGACCGTCGTATTCACCCAAGCCCTCGGCAAAGGCTGGGCTGCGTATGGAGCCGCGCTGATCGAGCCCAATGCGCTTTCCGCCATGTGGCTGACGGTCTTGGCGGCGGCCATCGCCGTGCCGCTGAACCTGGTGTTCGGCATCGCTGCCGCCTGGGCTATCGCCAAATTCGAATTTCCGGGAAAAAGCCTGTTGATGACCCTGATCGACCTACCGTTCTCGGTATCGCCGGTGGTCTCGGGACTGATCTACGTGCTGCTGTTCGGACTCCAGGGCTGGCTCGGCCCGTGGCTGCAAGAGCACGACATCAAGCTGATCTTCGCCGTCCCCGGCATTGTCCTGGCCACGATTTTCGTCACCTTTCCGTTCGTAGCCCGCGAACTCGTTCCGCTCATGCAGGCGCAGGGCACCGAGGAAGAGGAAGCCGCGATCGTCTTGGGCGCCTCCGGCTGGCAGGCCTTCTGGCGCGTCACCCTGCCCAACGTCAAATGGGGCCTGCTCTACGGCGTGATTCTCTGCAACGCGCGCGCCATGGGCGAATTCGGCGCGGTATCGGTGGTGTCCGGCCATATCCGGGGAATGACCAACACCATCCCGCTGCACGTGGAGATTCTGTACAACGAATACAACAGCGCCGCGGCGTTCGCGGTGGCTTCCGTGCTGGCGCTGCTGGCTTTGGTGACGCTGGCGGCCAAGAGCATTCTCGAATGGCGCATCAAACAGCAGACCGTCGATCGATCGTAGGTCGTAGGGCGGGTTAGCGCAGCGTAACCCGCCGAAAGCGTAACCCGCCGAATCAGAAGGTCCATCCCTGCTAAGCCGCTCTACAAAAATCCAGGAGCACTCCGATATGAGCATAGAAATCAACGACGTGGAAAAATCCTTCGGCCGATTCAAGGCTCTTAAGAACATTACCTTGAACATCGGCAGCGGCGAACTGGTGGCGCTCTTGGGGCCTTCCGGCTGCGGCAAGACGACCTTGCTGCGCATCATCGCGGGGCTGGAGGCACCCGATTCGGGCTCTATCCTGTTTTACGGCGAGGATGCGACCAACCGCCACGTACGGGAACGGCAAGTCGGATTCGTGTTTCAGCATTACGCCCTGTTCCGCCACATGACGGTATTCGAGAACATCGCCTTCGGTCTTCGGGTCCGGCCGCGAGGTCAGCGACCTTCGGAAAGCGAAATCCGGCGCAAGGTACACGACTTGCTGAACCTGGTGCAGTTGGATTGGCTGGCCGACCGTTATCCCGGCCAGTTGTCGGGCGGCCAGCGCCAGCGCATCGCCTTGGCCCGAGCCTTGGCGGTCGAACCCAAGGTGCTGCTCCTCGACGAACCGTTCGGCGCACTCGACGCCAAGGTCCGCAAGGATTTGCGCCGCTGGCTGCGACG
>NZ_JBDIVO010000104.1:0-13746 GCF_039794385.1 Methylocaldum sp.
GGTCGCCATGGTCGGCAGGCCGAGATAGAAACCCTCGGCTCGGCCTGCGGCGATCAGACGGTACGCGAGCATCAATGCCGCTTCCGTCTTGCCGGCTCCGGTGACGTCTTCGAGGATGAACAGTTGCGGCGCGGCGGCAAGCGTAAGGTTCGCCGCCGTTCGTTGCAGCGGAGTCGGCTCTGCGGGCGGTTCGAGATGTTTAAACAATCCGGTCAGCGTTTGCGGCCGCACGCTACGCGGCAGCAAGTTGGCGCCACGCAAAGCCTTTTCGGCTCGCGGCTGGGCGTGCTGTGTCCAGTATTCGGACAGAGGCAGCGGTTCGGTTCGATAGCGGAAGAACTCCTCGTTCGAACCCACCCAGTCGCACAGTACCGAAAGACCGGCCAGCCACCAGGATAAGCGGTTCAAGGTCTCGTAGAACGGTTCTCCGTCCGGCAGTTCGCCTGGTTTTTTGGGCAGAAGCAGGTCGGCGCATTCGCTTGCGAATTGCACCGATGCGTCCAGATCGCGCTCGGAAAAATGGTCTTCCAGGCCGGGTTGACGTTCCGCGGTTTTCGGCGGCTGACCGTGATGTCCGGTGACGGTTCCGGCCCAGATTTCCAGGTTCATGCGCCAATTCCGCCGAGCGTAGCGGGTACCGCAGATTTCGAACCGGCCTTGCTCCAGAAGCCATGGGCCGATTTTCTGCCGGTACAACAGGTGGCCCAGGGTGTCGTGCCGGACCGTGTAGTCCTTGCGGGGCTGCTCGTTTTTCAAAGCCTGGCAAAGATCCAGGCGCAGCCCTTGAAAGCGGTAGCTGAATTTCCCCAAATCGTGCTGTGAAAGAAAGAAGACGAACCAGTCGGCGAACGTTTCTTCCGCGATTTGCAGCCGCGCCGCCCAGTCGGCGCGCAGAGCCGTGTGTTGCTCCAGATAAATTTTTCCGACTGCCGCCACGTCTAGGCTGTGATACGGCAAGAGGTGATAAGGCGTTCCCGCTTCGCCTTCTTTACGGGCCTTCCCCCAATATTTCCAATACCCATTTTCCATTTCCTATCCCCCAATAACCAAAAACGGCGAAATCGCTTCTTATGTTTCTCTTACAATCGCTTCCCCAATAACCGTCGCGCCAGCAAAGTCTGCATGTCGCGCCGTCCGTCCGCGATCAGCATGACATAGACGGTATCGTCGATGGTTCGATAAACAATTCGGTAAGGCTTGAAGAATAATTCGCGGTATTCATGAATGCCGAGGGCCGATAGCTCTCTCGGGTAGACGCCCTGCTTGGGAAATTCCGCGAGGCTATCGAAAACATGCTGGATTTCGTCCAGCACGTGAGCGGCGCGTCCGGTGAATCCTGTGTGCAGATGTAGTCGAACGGATCTTCGAGGTCATCGGCGGCATCAGCGGTCAAAAGAACGCGATGAACCATCACTCTCGTCCCTTGTTGCGTAATCGGCCGATAACATCGGCCGGTTCCTGCACGTTGCCGGCTTCGATCTGCCGGGTTCCGAGCGCCAAAATTTTCAGCAGCGCCAAGGTTTCCTGCGTTTCCTCATAGGTTTTGACGTCCTGGATAACCGGCTTGGCTTCGCCGTTCTGGGTAATTACCAGGGGTTCGCGTTCTTCGGTGAGTTGGCGTATGACCTCGGCGGCGTGGGCCTTGAGATGGCTAATGGGCTTGATCTGTTTGGAATATTTCATTGGTGGGTTCCGGATTAAAGCAGTTTCCATTCGTACGTAAGGATTGATTGCAAATGGGCTTAGTGTGGGAGCGGGCTTCAGCCCGCGATCAGGCGATTATCGCGGGCTAAAGCCCGCTCCCACGAGCCGTAAACCACTCCGACAGCCGCTCTAAAGAGGAGGACTGGATTTAGTCTTAATTTGGTTCCTTATCAATCCGAAGCGGAGTGGCGTATAGGGTTCCAACTGCCGCTACATCGATGCAGTGATATGGCAAAAGGTGATAATTCGCCCGATCACCGGATTCGCGTCGAATTACTGCCCAATATTTCCAATAAGCACGATCAGCGGCCATCTCTTATCTCCCATGCAATGTAAACCTTATAGCATGGGTAGTGGCTCACTAGGTGAGCCTGTGCGGATGCCTGTATGTCAGAAAAGGCTGAAATCTTTGTAAGCGGATGCTTACGTCATGTATCGGAACGAGACTCGGGGGCAGGGGTTTGGGAGGTGAGTGTTTGAAATACCAATGGGATGTCGGTTTGCTCACTTGGTTTATGGACGAGTTGCCCTCACCCGGCCTGCCGGCCACCCTCTCCGAGAGACGAGGGTTTCTACACAAATCGTCGTCTCGGCATTGCGAACGATGCGCTTCACTGCGTTCAGCACATCCTACGAGCTCTGATTAAGTCCTTCGACAGGCTCAGGACGAACGGTAACGTATTGATTCCGTTCGTGGTGAGCTTGTCGAACCATGAACGGAATCCACTTGTTCATAGCTTCCTTTACTTGGGCGATCGCATGGATCGGTATGCTCAGCCATTAAACCCGCCCAGTGTTTCCTTCAGCGCGTCCTCCACCTGTTCCAGCCAGATGAATTGCAGTTTCTCCTTTGCTTCGGCGGGGATTTCCTCCAGTTCCTTTTGATTGCGGGCCGGCAGGAGGACACGGGTGATGCCGGCGGCGAGGGCGGCGAGCACCTTTTCTTTGATGCCGCCGACCGGCAGGACCAGGCCGCGCAGGCTGATTTCGCCGGTCATGGCGGTGTCGTTGCGTACCGCCTTTTGGGTGAGCAGGGAGACCAGGGCGACGAAGATGGCGACCCCGGCGCTGGGGCCGTCTTTGGGCGTGGCTCCCGCGGGGACGTGGATGTGTATGTCGCTTTTTTCGAATACTTCGGGCTGGATGCCGAGATCGGCGCAGCGGGCCTTGGCGAGACTCAGGGCGGCTTGGGCGCTTTCCTTCATGACATCGCCCAGTTGTCCGGTCAGCGTCAGTTTGCCGGTGCCGGGAGCGCGGCTGGCTTCGATGAAGAGAATGTCGCCGCCCACTGGGGTCCAGGCGAGGCCGGTGGCGACGCCGGGCACGCTGGTGCGCATCGCGACTTCGCTTTCGAAGCGCCGCGGGCCCAGAATGGTCGGCAGAAGCTCGGGGGTCACCGTCAGGCGCTCGATTTCGCCTTCGGCGATGCGGACGGCGGCATGGCGGAACACGGCGCCGATTTCCCGTTCCAGGTTTCTTACGCCGGCTTCGCGGGTATAGTCGCGGATGATGGCGGTGAGCGCCTCGTCGGTGATCTCGCATTGATCGGGGTCCAGGCCGCAAGCTTCGGCCTGCTTGGAAACGAGATAACGCCGGGCGATCTGAAGCTTTTCTTCGGTCGTGTAGCCGGGCAGGTGGATCACTTCCATGCGGTCGCGCAAGGGACCGGGAATCGTGTCGAGCATGTTCGCCGTGCTGATGAACATGACGTGGCTGAGGTCGAACGGAACCGCGAGATAGTTGTCGCGGAAGGTGCTGTTCTGCTCGGGATCGAGCACTTCCAGCAGGGCCGCGGAGGGATCTCCGTGGAAGCTGGCGCCGAGCTTGTCGATTTCGTCCAGCATCATGATGCAATTGCGCGCGCCGGCCTTACGGATGGCCTGGATGATGTTGCCGGGCAAGGCGCCGATATAGGTTCGCCTGTGTCCCCGGATTTCGGCCTCGTCGTGAACCCCGCCCAGGCTGACCCGTACGAATTTGCGGCCGGTGGCGCGGGCGATGCTTTGTCCCAGGGAGGTTTTGCCGACGCCGGGCGGCCCGACGAAACAGAGGATCGGGCTTTTTCCCGCAGGATTCAGTTTGCGTACCGCGAGATATTCGAGAATCCGCTTTTTGATCTTTTCGAGGCCGTAGTGATCTTCATCCAGGACCTGCCGCGCCTCGGCGACATCCAGGCGGTCCTCGGTCTCCACCGACCAGGGCAGTTCGACCAGCCATTCCAGATAGCTGCGCACCATGGAGTGCTCGGCGCTCGCCTCGGGCATCCGTTCCAGCCGCTTCAGCTCCTTCATCGCCTGATTTTCGGCCTCTTCGGGCATTTTCGCCTTGGCAATGGCTTCGTACAGTTCGCCGATTTCCTCGGTGCGTTCGTCGGTTTCGCCCAGTTGCTTTTGAATCGTCTTGAGCTGTTCGCGAAGCAGGAATTCGCGCTGGCGCTCATCCATGGTTTGTTTGGTCTGGTCGCTGATTTCCTTGGAGATGCGGAGGACCTGAATGCGATGGCGAAGAAGGTTCGAGATTTTGTCGAGCCGTGTCTGAGCGTCCAACGTCTCAAGGATTTCCTGCTTTTCGGCGATCGCCAAATCCATGAACGAAGCCACCAGGTCGGCCAGCGTGTGTGCCGAGGATACCTGTTGAACGGCGTTCAACAATTCCGGCGGGGCCTGAGGGAGCAGCGCCAGTACTTCGGCCACTTGGTTCTTCAATTGCAGCAGACGGGCCTCGATGGCGGGCGTTTCGATCTCTTGTTCCTTGATCGGCTCGATGCGGGCTGCGAGAAACGGAAACCCTTCCAGGAATTCGAGGATACGAAAGCGTTGCTCGCCCTGGCAGACAATGTTGTGCGAGCCTTCCGGCCCGGTCACGTAGCGCAGGATGGCGGCCTGGGTGCCGACCGTATAAAGTTCGTCCGGCTCGGGTACGTCTACTTTGGGGTCCCGCTGCAGCAGGATTCCGACCGAGGTGTCCCGGCGAAGCGCATACTGGGCCGCGGCAATGGAGGGTTCCCGCCCGACGCTGATGGGAACGATGACGCCCGGGAAAAGCACGATATTCCGCACCGGAATGATCGCGATGGTATCCGGAGGTAGGATTACAGCGGACTCGGAGTGTTTGTCTGATCGTTGTTCGGTTTTCATGGCGGCAATCAATCCGTCTTAAAAAGAGGAATGGTCAGACAGCCGTTTGCGTAAATCGGGTCACCGGGACGCAATCGCCAAGGCGGCAATTGGATGCGCCGCTCGAAGCGGCCGTAAGGTATTTCCAGGCGATGGATGACGGCGCTATCCGGGGCGATCTTCAAGGACCTTTCGCCGGATATGACGACTAGGTCCTCGGTTACGGCGACATCGATGGCTTCCGGAGGCACACCCGGCAATACGACCGTGATGGTGATCGCATCGCGGGTTTCGATGATGTCGACGGGCGGTTCCCACGTCGGCCGGGAGGCGATAAGTCTATGGACTTGAAAGAAGCGCCGATGGAGCCGCTCCGCCTGTTCCAGCAGTTCGCAGGCTTGCGCCCACATCCAGGTTGTCGGACCGTGCGTCATGACAATAATCTCGCAAAAGCGGGCTTGAAGCCGTACATGGCGAAAGCCGACGCGAAGCCGAGAATTCGGCCGCGGATATCCGTATCCGACTCATGAACTCCCTTGAAAGACTCCCGTTTCGGTGAACCCGTGGGAGAGGCTGTGCCGTACTCAGGTTTCGCCGCTTCCCAATCGCAAACGGGCCTTTAATCGGCCCCTTCCAATCGCAAACGTCGCTTTAGTCGCGACCTTCCATGTACTCCATACGTAATTGGACGTTTCGGCCGTCGCGAAATTCATTGATATCGAGCCGATAGACGGCTCGAAGGCGTCGGCAGGCCAGCCAATCGGCAGGTTCGTCGACGAAAAAGGCAATACCGTCGATCAGCTTGTCCGAGTTCGGGATCTTGAGGAGAAATTTGAGATGGCGGTCTCCGACGATGCGGCTTTGCGCCACGTCGAATTCGCCGTCGAACAAGGGTTCGGGAAAGCCTTGGCCCCAGGGGCCCGCTTGGCGCAGCAGTTCGGCAACTTCCAGCGCCATTTCGTGGGCTTCGAGCGGCCCGTCGCTGTGTATCGCGTGGTCGAGGTCCAGGTCGGCCAAATGGCGAGCCACCTCTTCCTCGAACAGCTCGGTGAAGTGCGCCAGGTCGTCCCGGTGGAGACTCAGGCCCGCGGCCATCGCGTGTCCGCCGAATTTCCGCAGCAGGTTCGGGCAGCGCGTCGCGATATCGCTCAGGACGTCGCGGATGTGCACGCCCGGAATCGAGCGCGCGGAGCCTTTGATCTCGTCGCCGTCGGTACGGGCGAAAGCAATCACCGGCCGATTCACGCGGTCCTTGATCCGGGACGCCAGTATGCCAACCACGCCCTGATGCCAGGAATCGTCGAACAAGCAAAGTCCCGCCTTGGTTGCCAAGGAGGTATCGAGGTCTTCGAGATGAGCGAGCGCGTCGAGCTTCATCTGTTCCTCGATCTCGCGCCGATCCCGGTTCAGCTGGTCGAGCCGGACAGCCATGGCGCGGGCGGCATCGGCATCGTCGGTCAGCAGGCACTCGATGCCGAGAGTCATGTCTTCGAGCCGGCCGGCGGCGTTGAGCCGGGGCGCGACGGCGAAGCCGAGGTCGGCTGCCGTGATGATGCGTGAATTGCGCCCGGAAACCTCCAGCAGCGCCAGCAATCCTGCGTGGGCTTGTCCCGAGCGGATGCGCTGAAGTCCCTGATGAACCAGAATGCGGTTGACGTGATCCAGCGTCACCACGTCGGCGACCGTGCCCAGAGCCACCAAGTCCAGCAGTTGCGCGAGGTTCGGCTCTTCGGCACCGGTTCGAGCGAAATGGCCGGCGGCTCGAAGTCGGATTCGCACCGCGGAAAGGACATAAAACATCACGCCGACGCCGGCCAGATATTTGCTCGGGAAAGGATCGCCGGCCAGATTCGGGTTGACGATGGCGTCCGCGCCGGGAAGCTCCGACCCCGGCAGGTGATGATCGGTGATGAAGACCCGCATGCCGCACGCTTTGGCTGCCGCGGTGCCTTCCAGGCTGGAGATGCCGTTGTCGACGGTCAGGAGAACGTCCGGAGTACTTTGGGCGGCCATCGCGACGATCTCCGGCGTCAGACCGTAGCCGTATTCGAAACGGTTGGGTACGAGATAGGAGACTCGCTCCGCGCCGAGCAACCTCAGTCCCCGGACGGCCACCGCGCAGCCGGTGGCGCCGTCGGTGTCGTAATCGGCGATGACGAGAATGCTCTGATTTTTTCGAATCGCCTCCGCCAGTTGATCGGCCATGGCTTCCATGCCGCTCAACAGCCAGGGCGAGGGGAGTTTTGCCAGCGAGCGGTCCAGTTCCTCGGCGACGATCAGCCGGCGCGCGGTGTAAATGCGTTGCAGCAGCGGCGGGAGATGGGAAAAGGCTCGATCGGGAAGTTGATCCGATCCGCGGGGGACGATTTTCTTTTTAACCGGGTAGTAAGGCATTGGGCGGCAAATGGGTCTGTGGAGAGCTGTCGTAGGTCGGAAATCCCTTTCCGACACGCCGTCGGCAAAGGATTGCCGACCTACACAATACTACCGAGTCAAGCCCGCAATGAGCGGAACGTAATGATCGATCAACAAGGCCGAAAATATCCCGACCAGATAGACCAGCGAATAGCCGAAAGTTTTCATGGCCAGCTTGTTGTCTGCCTCTTTCTTGAGGCGAATCGCGTAGTATAAAAATCCGATTCCGAGCCCCACGGCCGCTCCCAGATAAAGAAAGCCGCTCATGCCGGTGAGATACGGGAACAGGCTTACGATCACCAGCAATATGGTGTAGAGCAGGATGTGCAGCTGCGTTACCTCCACGCCGTGGGTCACGGGCAGCATGGGGATGTTCACCTTGGCGTAATCGTCGCGCTTCGCGATGGCATAGGCCCAAAAATGGGGCGGGGTCCAGGTGAAGATCAGCAGGAACAGCAGCAGGGCGTAAGGGTGCACCCCGCCGGTCACGGCGCACCAGCCGAGCACCGGCGGAGCCGCGCCGGCCGCGCCGCCGATCACGATGTTCTGCGGAGTCGCGCGCTTCAGATAGACGGTGTAGATGAAGGCGTAGCCGATCAGCGAAAGAAAGGTCAAAAACGCGGTTAGCGCGTTTACGAACAGGATCAGAATCGCCATCGAGAGCGTGCCCAGAGTGGCGGCGAAGATCACCACCTGGTTCGGCTGAACGTGCCCTGAGGGCAAGGGGCGGTTCTGGGTGCGCGCCATTTCGGCGTCCGCACGGCGGTCCAGGAAGTGGTTGAGAGCGGCTGCGGACGCGGCGGCGAGACCGATGCCGAGGCTTGCCCACAACGAAACCGCCAGAGGAGGGAGTTCCGGAACGGCCAAAAACATGCCGATCACGGCGGTGAACACGATGTGGCCGACTACCTTGAGTTTGCACAGGGCGAGATAGGTTCGCCAGGAAACGGCATTCGTGGATTCGATATCAGTCGTCGAGTTCATCGTTTCGCTACGGTCTTCGTTTACAATACCGGCTGGTTCGGCAACCTGCCGTTCAATCCTCAACACATTCAGGAGAGCGTCAAATGCAGTTTCGCGGACTCCGTCTGGCCTTGCTGGTATTACCGTTGTCGCTTCACGCTGCTGAGCCTGCGGTTCACGAGTTCCGGCTGGATAACGGGTTGAAGCTTTTGGTCCAGGAAGACCACCGTGCGCCGGCAGTCGTTACGCAGGTTTGGTACAAAGTGGGCGCAAGCTATGAATACGGCGGTATCACCGGCATCTCGCACATGCTCGAGCATATGATGTTCAAGGGTACCGAGAAACACCCGCCGGGCGAATTCTCCCGTATTATCGCAGCAAACGGAGGTCGAGAAAACGCCTTCACCGGGCAAGATTACACGGCCTATTTTCAGACCCTGGAAAAAACCAGGCTGCCCGTGAGCTTCGAACTGGAAGCGGACCGCATGCGGAATCTGCTCCTGTCCGACAAGGAATTCAAGAAGGAACAACAAGTCGTCCTGGAGGAGCGGCGGCTGCGCACCGACGATCAGCCGCGCGCCAAAATGGAGGAGCATTTTCAGGCGGTTGCCTACACCAACAGCCCTTACAAGAATCCGGTCATCGGCTGGCCGGACGACGTCAGCGGATTGACGGTCGGCGATCTCAAGCATTGGTACGGACTTTGGTACGCGCCGAACAACGCCATCCTCGTCATCGTCGGCGACGTGAATCCGCAGGAGGTTTACGCACTCGCCAAGAAATACTTCGGTCCGTTGAAACCCAGCAAACTGCCGGAAATCAAGCCGCGAGGCGAAGTCGAGCAACTCGGGGCGCGGCGTATGACGGTTCGTCTGCCGGCCAAGCTGCCGTATCTCGTGATGGGCTACAAGACCCCCGCCTTGCGAACAATAGGCGAAGAGGATTGGGAGGCTTACGCGCTCGAAGTTGCCGCCGGGATTCTGGATGGCGGCAACAGCGCGCGGCTGTCCAGCCGCTTGGTGCGCGGGCAGCAGGTGGCGGCATCCGCCGGAGCCGGCTATAACCTTTATTCGCGCTTGTCCAATCTGTTTACCCTGGAGGGGACGCCCGCCCAAGGCAAGACCTTGCAGGCACTGGAGAAAGCATTGGGCGAGGAAATCCGTCGCCTTCAGGACGAACCGGTTTCCGCCGCGGAACTGGAGCGGGTCAAGGCGCAGGTTCTGGCCCATCATATTTATCAGAGGGATTCCATGTTTTATCAGGCGATGCAGCTTGGCATGACCGAAACCGTCGGGCTCGGTTGGAAAACCGTCCAGGAGTATGTGGACAAGGTCAACGCCGTGACGGCCGAGCAGGTTCAAAAGGTTGCCCGGAAATACCTGATCGACGATCGGCTGAGCGTGGCCTATCTGGAGCCGTTGCCCATGCCCGAAGGCGCGAAGGCGCCGGAAGAAGCCGCACCGATGGGAGGTGATCATGTTCGTTAAGCGCATGTCCCGATGGATCGTGTTTCTGTTCTTGTTGATCAGCGCGCCGGTTTACGCCGTGCCGGAAATCCAGCATTGGGTCTCGCCGCAGGGCGGTCGGATCTATTTCGTGCCGACCGAAGGTTTGCCGCTGCTCGACGTTCAGGTCGTGTTCGACGCGGGCAGTGCCCGCGACGGTGAAAAATTCGGCCTTGCCGCTCTCACGTCCGGCATGCTCGACACCGGCGCGGGAGACTGGGATGCCGATGCCATCGCCCAGCGGCTCGAGAGCGTCGGAGCATCAATGGGAACCGGTGTTTCGCGCGATTCGGCCTATTTGTCGCTGCGCAGCCTGACCCATCCCGAGAAGCTCGGTGTCGCCTTGGATACGGCCCGGGAAGTCTTGGCTCACCCCCGTTTCGAGCAGAAAGACTTCGAGCGGGAGAAAAACCGGACGCTGCTCGCGATCAAGCAGCGCGGCGAGGAACCGGACGAACTCGTCGAGATCGCGTTTTTCCAAGTACTGTACGGTAACCATCCTTATGCCCATCCGCAGGAGGGTTTCGCCGAAACCGTGGCGCCATTGACCCGCGAGGATCTGGTCGATTTCCATAAACGCCACTATGTGGCGAGCAATGCCATCGTCGTGATCGTGGGCGATGTGAAACGGGCCGAGGCTGAAGCTGTCGCCGAAAAACTGCTGTCGGGCCTCGAAAAAGGCTCGGCTCCGCCAGCGTTGCCTGCGCCCGCGCCGCTGCAGTCGGCCGAAATCATCAAACAGCAGTTCCCGTCGGAGCAGACTCATGTGCGTGCCGGAGTTCTAGGGATGACGGCGACCGATCCCGACTATTTTCCGCTTTACGTGGGTAACCACATTCTGGGCGGCAGCGGCCTGGTTTCCCGCGTTAGCACGGAAGTCCGCGAAAAACGAGGGCTTTCCTACAGCGCCTACAGCTATTTCATGCCGCTTCGGGAACTCGGGCCTTTCCAGATGGGGCTCCAGACCCGCAACGATAAGGCCGAGGAAGCCTTGCGCGTCGCTCTCGACACCATCAAGGATTTCGCCGCGAACGGACCGACCGATAAGGAACTGGAAGCCGCCAAGAAAAATATCATCGGCGGTTTCGTTTTGCGCCTGGACAGCAATCAGAAACTCACCCTGCAGGTGGCCAACGTCGCGTTTTACAACCGTCCTCTTGATTACCTCGCCACGTTTACCGAGAAGGTGGAGGCGGTGACCCGTGAGGATATCAAGCGCGCTTTCCGGTCCCGGATCGATCCGGGCAAGATGCGGACCGTGCTGGTCGGCGGCGGGGCGAAGTGAAGAATGAGCTCCGCATCATCGCCGGCCGTTTCCGCAGCCGCAAGCTCAAGTTTCCCGATGCTCCCGGACTCCGGCCGACGCCGGACCGGGTCCGGGAAACGCTGTTCAATTGGTTGCGGAACGACATCGAAGGCGCTCGCTGTCTCGATCTATACGCGGGTAGCGGCGCGCTGGGATTCGAAGCCGCTTCGCGCGGCGCCGCCAAGGTCGTGCAAGTGGAACGGGATGCGTTAGTGTGCGGAGCTCTCGAACGGAATCGTGCGCTATTGAACGCCGAGGCGGTGGAAATCGTCCAAGCGGAAGTCGGGCGTTTCTTAGAGGGTGCGGGGCAGCCGTTCGATGTGGTTTTTCTCGACCCGCCTTTCCACCAGGGCTTGGTCATTCCGTGCTGCCGGGCGCTGGAAGGGAACGGTTGGCTCTCATCCCACGCTAAAATCTATGTGGAAACCGAGAGCAGTTTTCGGCTCGAGAGTCTTCCGGAAAACTGGCGGACTTTGCGCGACGGCAGGGCGGGAGAAGTCGGCTACCATTTGTGCGAACGCATCTCTTCCGGTCACTTCCCATGATCATTACCGCGATCTATCCCGGAACATTCGATCCCATCACCAATGGCCATGTCGACCTGGTGACGCGCGCCGCCCGCATCTTCGATCGAGTGGTCGTCGCCGTGGCGGAGAATAAGAACAAGACGCCGTTGTTCAACCTGGACGAGCGAGTGGAATTGGCGCGAGCTTCGTTGCAGGCGGTGGGAAACGTCGAAGTTCTGGGCTTCGATACCCTGCTGGTGAACTGCGCGAAAAAGTGTGGCGCCACCGTGATTCTGCGCGGATTACGTGCAGTGTCGGACTTCGAGTTCGAATTTCAATTGGCCGGCATGAACCGCCATCTTTGCGCGGAATTGGAGACGATGTTTTTGACGCCCAGCGAAAAGTACGCGTTCATTTCGTCTTCGGTGATTCGCGAAATCGCGAAGCTAGGCGGGGACGTGTCGAGTTTCGTGCCGGAACTGGTGCGGGAAGCATTAGTCGCAAAGTACGCTAGTTTCCCAGACGCGCCTTAAAAGCTACTACGCGGTTCGAGAGCGGCGTTGCGAAGGTGTGGGACCAAATCCGCCGGGAGCGGATTGGGACGTGCGGAGCACAAGGCGTAGCCCGAGCCGGCAGGAAGCGGCGAGCACTCGTCATGTACTCAATGCACACTCCGGGCCTTGTGTTGCGGCTCCCATCAGTGGGAGCCGCCCCGAACGGGGCCTGCCTTCGGACCGCTCGCGACGCTTTTGGAACACGTTTTTAGTGAGATTGTTATGGCTCTGATTATTACCGACGAATGTATCAACTGCGATGTGTGCGAGCCGGAGTGTCCGAACGGCGCCATTTCGCAGGGCGAAGAAATTTATGAAATCAATCCGGCGCTCTGTACCGAGTGCGTCGGGCATTTCGATAAGCCGCAATGCATGGAAGTGTGCCCCGTGGACTGCATTCAAAAGGATCCGGATTACTCGGAAGACCGCGATTCCCTATACGAAAAATATTTGGCTTTGACCAAGGGGTAAGGCGCTACACGAAGCGATGCAGGTCCGGATAAGGCCGACCGTTGTTCCAAAATTGAGTTGGTCTGGAACCCCTTTCGATGTCTTTGTCGGCAAAGGATTGCCGACCTACGACTCTCCCGATCCGCATCACTAAACCGCGGTGAAAAATGCACTAGCGGCTTATCCCGGTCCACATCAGACTTAGCGTAGGTCGGCAATCCTTTGCCGACGAATGTGCCCGCTACACTGAGTCGTGTCGAAGGGGCGGCAGCCCTCGCCGGCTCTCGACTTGAAACTCTGTTAGAGCATTTTCCGATTCGGTGTCAGAGAGCCCGATATGTAGGTCGGCAATCCCTTGCCGACAAAATCCTTTGCCGAGCCGATAAGTCGGCAAGGGATTGCCGACCTTATATCTCGATTCTGCATTCCACAAGAGGCAGAATCTCCGACTGATCATCGGACCCAGACGCTGGGCAAGACGTTGCCGACCTTGGGCCTGAAGCCCGCGCCGTAGATCGTCCCCCAGCGTCCCTTCCTCGCCATAGAGTTCGAACGGTATCGTAGGGCTGCCTTGGGCAACACCCTGGATGGATAAGGCTGAACCCGGCAGGAGCGGTTTCGATCGGTCAGCACTTTGCCCCATCGTCAACGCAGACCCAGGAGACCCTATGACGTTCAGCCCCATCGGTATCGACATCGCCAAAGCCAAGTTCGACGCCGCCGCGCTCCGCAACGGCAAGTACAAAACCAAGGTCTTCCAGAACACGCCCGAAGGGTTTAGGGCGTTCCTGGCCTGGCTGCAAGCCTTCCCAACGCCCCACGTATGCCTGGAGGCCACCGGCCGCTATGGTGAGGGCTTGGCCCTGTTCCTGGTCGACCACGGCCTCGCCGTCAGCGTGGTCAACCCCGCCCAAATCCACGCCTTCGGCCAAGCCGAACTGAGCCGCACCAAGACCGATAAAAGCGATGCCAAGCGCATCGCCCGCTTCTGTCTCAGCCAACGGCCGCTGCTCTGGCAGCCGCCTCCGCCGGCCGTGCGCCCATTACAAGCCTTAGTGCGTCGGCTCGAGAGCCTCCTCGAGATGCGGCAGATGGAAAAAAACCGCCTGGACGGGGCCGACCCCACCGTACGCCCCTCCATCGAAGCCGTGCTCGCCACCCTCGACGCCGAGATCGCCGCTACCCAACAACGCATCCGCGAGCACATCGACCACGATCCGGACCTCC